>NZ_JAUBVX010000038.1:0-65809 GCF_036706065.1 Microcoleus sp. A2-C3
TTTTTATTGTCACAATCAATCATTGCATATAATTATATCATAATAAGTGTAGATAATGATTTAGGATTGCTATAGTAACTGAGTAGTAGAATCACTATGATAGCTGAACTTATGGTACAACCTTCCTACTGGATCGATCGGGAGATTTCGATTCAGAAAGTCAGAGATCTTTACTTATTCAAATTTACGGAAAATCTGCAAGCCAGATTAGAAGAATTAGCCGAGAGAAAAAAGGCTAATGTTTTAACTTCAGAAGAGGTTGTAGAATTAGCAAGCTTACTCGAACTAGATAGGATTTTTACCTTAATTAACGCTAAAGTTATAGCAGCCTCATGTCCGTAAACCGAGCCACTAGAAATTTAGTAAGAAGTAAAGCTAATTTTCTTTGTGAATATTGCCATTCAGCGGAAGAAAGTAGCTCTACTTTGTTTACGATAGACCATATTTTACCTCGCTCAATAGGTGGTAGCGATGAACTTGACAACTTAGCTTTAGCTTGTCATCGCTGTAATAATAATCGCTATAATTTTGTGACTGCTACTGACCCAGAAACACAACAAGAAGTAACTTTGTTTAACCCCCGTCAACAGCAATGGTCTGAGCATTTTAACTGGTCTGCGGATGGTTTAGAAATAATGGGTATTACTCCAACAGGTAGGGGAACCTGCGATCGATTAGACCTTAACGATCTATATCATAATGAAGGAGCGATTATCAGAGCTCGTCGTTTATGGATTAGGGCAGGGTGGCATCCTCCCTCTAGCGATCCTCGCCAAAATTCATAATAATATAGTCATTTATAGTGATATACTCAGATAAAATTATTCCTTAATTTTCCTTCCCATGAATGCCCCAGCCACTACCCTTCAAGCTGCATTACAAAGTCTTCCTCAAAGCGCTTCTGAAGCTATTGTCAGTGCTCATTTTTCACCTCAGTTTTTGCAAGCATTGGGGTTTCAATCTGATGAGGTTGTTCCCCAATATGACACTAATGGTGGAATAGTCGATCTAGCAGCTAGAAAAACTCTTGGAAATGATATCTTCTTACACACAAAATCTAATCCCTATCTCCTTGTAGAGCTAAAAGGAAAAGATATCAATCTTACTGAAGGTACACCAGCATACTTAAAAACAGTTAATCAACTTAAGCGACAGTTACTTGGTTCTAATTGCACGTCAGCCGAATGGGGAATTCTTACCAACTCATCCCATGTTCAACTGTTTAGAAAGCATGGCAAAGTAATCTTCCCAGCGACTCAATGCTTGGCTCTGGACTTTAATAATGTTGATCAAGTTATTTGTGATATAAAAAAGAAGATTGCAGCACCCAGTAGAGCCTTGACAGTAACCATCTATAATAACAAAGGAGGTGTTGGCAAAACAACTACAACAGTTAACCTCGCAGGTATTTTAACTTTCTTGGGCAAGAAAGTTTTGGTAATAGATTTTGATTTCAATCAACAAGATTTAACAAGTGCTTTGGGTATTCCTGTTAGTGCAGGGCTTGTTAAAAAAGCTCTCACAGACAAGAACATAGGTCTAAAATCTGCCGTGGTTCCATATAAATTTTCTAATAGAAAATTACAACTCAGTTTTGATATTATTCCTGCTGACAATGAACTGGCTAACGAGTCTGAGGATCAACTTCGCGCGTTAATGCAATGGCGTACACTGTACAAGAAGCTCGACTTTGCAAGGCAGGACTATGATTATATTTTGATTGATTCATCCCCGAATTGGCGTTTCATTAGTCAAGTTGCGGTATATGCCGCTGATGTTATTCTTATTCCTACAAAGCACAACAACCTCTTTTCCCTAGAGAATGCGGCAAAGGCAATTCAGAAATTCATCCCTGAAATACAAGCCGATAAACAATATGGAAATCCTATGGCCTTACCAATCTTTCTTAATGGAGAAAAAATTACACAACCACAGCTAGAAGTTGCTCAACAAGCAATCAACAATATTCTTGTAAATGCCAAAAAAGAAGGGTTTAACCTACGGCCCTACTTCTACCCTAAGTACACCACTGCGAAAAAAGACTTACATATTCATCAAGTACCAAGTTACGCTAACATAGCTAATGCTGCCTTCTCACGCATTCCTGCTGTTTATCGAGATCGTTCTGCCCATGACTACTACAAAAATTTAGCGAAGGAGTATTTTTTACAATGAAAATTTCTAACATTATTGGCAGTTTGATGCATCTCTACATAGATGAAATCGACCCAGGGGATGCTACTGATGCCCCTGAGTTTTTGATCAAAGCTAGTGCAAACATACTTAAACAAAAGGGTGGACGAAACTGGATTCCAGTTATCGTGAAAGAAACTGGTGAAGACAGGTATCAAGTTATTAGTAATTCTTTTGTTTATGCTGTAGCACAAGAAGCTGGGCTAGAAAGAGTATGGTGCATTATTGCTAATGATAGTGATGATACTACTACACTCACTAAAATTCTTGCAGGTGAGGAAAAGCCTAAAATTAATCTTTCCACAGCATCCAGAGATGAAATTATGGCAGCATTGCAATATTTGATTGAACAGCCGAACAGCGATCTAAAATCAGTTAAACTTGCTGTAGCTACAAATCGAATTGATGAGGCTCCTCGTCTGTATTGGAAAAATTTTGAGCCAATCACAAGCTTGAAATGCGGTATTACCAAAGGCAAAAAACTTGACGCAATTAAGAGTGTATTTTATCTGACTCCCCAATCAATGCCAGATACGATAAACGACGTGACTATTCTCAGAACAATGACTACTGTTGAATTAAAAGCAATAGCCAAGAAAAGAGGAATTGCTGGCATAACTAAGATGAAGAAAGATGCTCTGATTGAGGCGCTAAGCTAATGGGCTCTGTTATGAAAGACTTGAATCTGTTGGCGGATGCCATCCAGCACTAACCCACTGACGCCTAACAGTAACAGCAATATTATTGTTTAGTTGTAGTGCTATAACTGTGGCACGACCGCAATCTGTAAGTCCAATAATTTCTGTAGCGTCTTCACTCCAAGCAAAATATTGTGACCATTGTTGAGTACGCGGATTAAATAACTTAACGTGCTTTTGCGTGACCGGATCTAATGCGTCAGTTTGGGTTCCTTTATAATTATTGCACAAACTACAAGCCAGCCAGAGATTTTCTTCCTCATCAGTACCGCCAATCGCTTTAGGAATAATATGGTCAATTTCCAATATTCCCAGGACATACATTTGTAAACTGCGACAATAACCGCATCGGTTTTGAGCTTGTGCGCGAACTCTGGCTCGAACTTGTTCGGAGATTGCCATTGTGATTATCCTTTTAATGGTTCGAGTAAGCCGCGCTGCACAGCTTCATTTAAAGCTTGAGCTTGTCGCAGTAGTCGAGTTTCATAGATGTGGATTAATGCCTGCAATTCATCGCGTTCTACAGAGGCAATTGTACCGGATTGTTGGCGGTCTAGCAATTCACTTAATCGTTGTTCTTGGATTGGTTGCAGCCGGAGTTGAGTCTGAGCGATTACTTCTGCATCAGACAATTCTGATACTGGTTTAGAAGTTGGTGGTAATAGGAAATTTTCCAGAGTTTCTACTAGAATCTCACTGACGCTGCGGTGGCGTTGCTGCGCTAGCAATTCTGCTTGGTGATAGACTTCATCTGGCAAATTTAGCGTGATTTGGGCGGTCATAGGTGGAAGGCTATGAAACGAATATTTATATTATGGCATATTTTACTAATTGATATTTTCAGGTGTATCTAAGATTTCGTCTGCCTCGTCATTCTCGCGGATAGCTATTTCAATTTCATCTGGGAAAGCGGCCGCGTAAGCCCAGGCATTTGCTAAATCAGTAGCAGTTAGTGTGGGATAGTTCTCTAAGAGTTGGGATTCCTTCATACCCAAGTGGCGAAAACTCACCAACACCCAAACAGAAATCCGAGTCTTTCTAATACAAGCATCACCGCCGCAGACACCGGGAGTTTTGCTAATTCCTTGCCAGGTGTTAGCTAAATCTTGGGTTAATAATTGAATAACTTGAGCTTTCTCGCTTGGCGTCAAGGCTAGGAGTTGTGCTTCTAATTCTTGAATTTTCATACAACCTGTTTGATTTATAAATTATGTATCTATTTGATATTGTAGGGCGATCGCCCTATTAGTTAGGTTTCTTGCAAAACGTTGTGAATTAATTCTGCTGCTAGTTCTAGTTTATCGCGGTGAGTGAGGGCTTCCATGTCAACAGTGACTGCTGAGTGCCGTTGCGATCGCACCACGCACCCCATCAATAACCTCTCGTTTGCCTAAAATCTCCCGGGCCAGCAGAAAGGCGATACGGGCGATCGCAGGTGCAGAAATAACTAAACCGGTACAGAGAGTTCAATTAGGATTTACGCAATCCATCCAATTCTTTCAATTGTTGCGACTGTTCTTGCAATCGAATTTCCAGACTCTGGCAAACAAGTTCGCATAAATTGAAAATCATTGGATCGATAATTTCATAGTAAACACTGATTCCTTGGGGCTGTCGTTGCACAATACCTGCTTGCGTCAAAATTTTCAGGTGTTTGGACACATTGGCTTGTCCTAACCCTGTCTCTTCAATAATTTCAGTGACATTTTTAGCACCATTTTTAAGCGCACACAGCACTTGCAGCCGACTCAATTCTGATAGAACTTTGAAATAGTCAGCAACCTGAGCAAGAGCGGAAACGGGAATCTGAGGCATAGGTGGAAGTATAGCAGTTGACAGTTGACAGTTGACAGTTGAAATGAGGAATGACTTACTAGATATGGGTTTGGGTCTTTCCTACAGTTGCATTATTTTTGTCAGAAACCGGGTTTTTTTACGAAAATCTTTCGCTGGAGCAACGCGGATTAGGTGAAAAACCCGGTTTCGAGGAGTCTTTATTGCATTATACTACTATATCGTGATATGATGAATTTATCAATATTGGAGGCTGTCAGCTATGCTGTTTCGTCAGTTGTTCGATCGGGAAACCAGTACCTATACTTATCTGATTGCCGATCGCATTTCCAAAGAAGCCCTACTGGTCGATCCAGTTCTGGAGCAGGTGGAACGCGACCTCAAGCTGCTCAAAGAATTGGGGTTAACCTTGCGCTATTGCGTGGAAACGCACGTTCATGCCGATCACATCACGAGCGCCTCAAAGCTGCGGGAGGCGACAGGATGCTTGACTGTGGTGCCATACCCGGCACAGGTAGGCTGTGCTGACAAGTTTATTCACCACGGCGAAACGCTCAAAGTTGGGGCGGTGGTAGTTCAAGCGATCGCCACTCCCGGACACACAGACAGCCACATGGCATATCTCGCGAACAACACTCACCTGCTAACCGGTGACGCTCTATTCATTCGAGGCTGTGGACGCACTGATTTTCAAAGCGGCGATGCGGGAACATTGTTCGATTCAGTCACTCAGCAATTGTTTACTTTACCAGATTCAACATTGATTTATCCGGGACATGACTATCGCGGGCAAACCGTATCTTCAATTGAGGAAGAGAAACACTGGAATCCTCGGTTTACAGGGCGAAGCCGCGACGAGTTTATTCAATTCATGAATGCGTTGGATCTGCCTAATCCTCAAAAAATCATGGAAGCAGTACCAGCCAATAAACAGTGTGGCAACTCAAGCCAACTTTCTGCCTAAATTTTTCAGAATACTTAGAGAAAAACCATGACACTATCTAACAATGTGCAACTTCAAGAAATTGATGCCCAAACTTTAAAACAGTGGCTCGAAGAAAACTCAGTAATGCTGGTAGATGTTCGAGAACCTGCTGAATATGCCGCCGAACATATTCCCGGCGCAAAATTACACCCGCTCTCAAAATTTGACCCGCAGCAAATAATTCCTGCAACAGGACAAAAACTTGTACTGTACTGTCAATCGGGAAATCGTTCCGCCAAAGCCAGCAGACAGTTGCTAGAGGCAGGCTTTGATTATGTTAGCCATCTCCGGGGTGGGATTCCTACGTGGAAAAATGCGGGCTATCCCATAGAAAAAAATGAAAATGCACCGATTAGTCTGTTTCGTCAAATACAGATGGTTGCTGGCTCTTTAGTCTTACTCGGCACAGTTTTAGGGGTATTTGTTTCCTCTAATTTTTTATTTTTGAGCGGATTTGTGGGGGCTGGGCTAGTGTTTGCCGGAGTTACAAACACTTGTGCAATGGGAATGCTATTGTCAAAATTGCCCTATAACCAACAAGCGGGAAAACCCTAGGGATAACCTGATGATTTTGATACTAGGTTATTTGCTGGCAATTGCGATCGGCATCAGCTTGGGGTTGCTGGGCGGTGGAGGCTCTGTGCTAGCATTGCCTGTGCTGGTTTATGTGATGGGAATTGCGCCTAAACCTGCGATCGGCATGACTTTAATTATTGTTGGCACTGTTAGCTTGGTGGGGGTGATTCCCCATGCTAGACGCGGCAATCTTGCTCTCAAACAGGGGGCGATATTTGGTTCTGCGACGATGCTAGGGGCATATCTGGGGGCGCGGATTGCTACGCTACCATTGGTTACGAGTGCATTGCAGATGACTTTATTTGCACTGTCGATGCTGCTGGCTGCTGGCTTGATGATTTATCGGACATCTAAAGCAGAGCCTGTATTAAGTACGACGGATGAATTAAATTCCATTCAGTACATAAAACCTGTTTGCAAATATTGCTGGTTGTGGTTGATGACTGAAGGGCTTGGCGTGGGAATTTTGACTGGGTTAGTCGGTGTTGGTGGCGGGTTTGCGATCGTACCTGCGTTGGTTTTGTTGGGAAATGTCCCTATGAAAAAAGCGATCGGCACGTCTTTGTTAATTATTTCCTGCAATTCCCTAGCTGGTCTACTCGGTTATTTAGGGCATATTTCCTTAGACTGGAATCTCACAGTTTCATTTACATTTTTGGCTGGATGTGGGACTTTAATAGGAGCTTATCTGGCACAGTTTGTCTCCGCGCAACAACTTCAAAAAGGATTTGGTTATTTTCTCTTGGTAGTTGCTGCATTTGTGTTGGCGCAGAATCGTCATAGCTTCGAGTCACCGCAGGAATCTTCGGCTTACCCGCAATCTCACAATAGGGTGCAGCGGATGCAATAGAGGCGATCGAGAATAGTCGGCATTTGTCTGTCGTCACTGACTTCTGTTACTGTTATTTTTTGCATTTTCTGTAGGACACTTTAGCATTATGAGGATCGGGGACGCTCACACTACAAATGCAAAACTGAGATGCACCCGATCGTTCGGATTTCAGTTCTTTAAATTCTCTTATTTTGTGTCATAAATATCGGGGCGGTTCGATCGCCCGCCCCGACATTTTTTGAGACATATCAACTCAAACTCTTGTCAAGCCTAGCTGTTGGGCTTGCTTGTCGCCAGCCGGCAAAATCAGCCTATTTACTTATTGACAATTGCTCTTCTCTGTTAAATTGTCAGGGATATCACATAAAAGTTAAAAAATGTATCAAAAACAACAGAAAGTACCAAATGTTTTATGTAGGGCTCTATAATTGAGAAACGAAACAAGATAAGAGGCGCGATCGCTATGGATATGAATATGGATATGAATGAAAACTTAGATTGGGAAGAAGCATTTGAGTACCGAGCGGGCTTGACAGTAGAATTGAAGTCCCAGCCTGGAGTTTTGCATAAGATCGCTTACTATGAAGTGATGATGGTACCCCCCATCTGGTTAGAAAATGACCCGCGTCCCCGGTATCCTCACGAACTGCTAGTCGTTTCCCACCAGCCAACTGTGTCCAATATTTGCCGGATTTCAGAGTGTCCTGTTTTAGTCGGGTCTTAGATTTTTTTCAGCGGGAAATATCGGCGATGGGTTATAGCCAGCAATCAAACCGATGCAGTGATTTTCTGGTTGAGATTGCTTTGCTTTACGGTGTGGCGATCGACTTAATATATAGATGGCGGCGACTGTGCGATCGACTCGAATCAATTTTCCCCTCAGAGTCTCAGCAGTAGAGATCGCATCATTCATATTAGCAGTTAGTCTACCAATACCGTTATTTCGGGTGCAGCCCACAATACCGCAGCAGGTTCCAGCTTGTCTAGTTAAAATAAATCGCACTGGTTGACAATCAAAACAGCCCGATTTTCAACGATCGCAAATGCGCTAATACATCCTCGCTCGAATAGTCTAGCGTTTCCTGCTTTTTGAACAGTCACGACATCGGGTTCAAAAGAACGCAGGTTATGCGCGACTTCTTGGGACAATCTTCGCCTCCCACAGTCTTCTCTATACTTCTTGCAAAAATTACAAATTATCTGAAATTATCTGCGTCTATCTGTGTTGAATCTGCCTTTCATCTGCGGTTCATGTATCGATTCCGTGAAAGATGAATTGAGCGCGTGCGATCGCCCTCGATAACTTTTTACATTTATTGTTTAGATTTATTATCAATAATTCTGACCTCTACCTGAAGCAGAATTTTCATGACTTGCACGACACAGCCGGCGACGCGCAGTATATACCGATCGCCCCGCAACCCGCGCCCTACAAAAACTCTTGCATAATTCGTATTTTCTATTGCAGAATTCCTTGAGCCCTCGCTAGTTGCCGCATTTCTAGCCTCAAAATTGCGCGATGTTTAGTAAAAAATTAAGATTCATTTAAACTTTGATATAGACAAAAACGATATACAATTCAATTGTTTGTGCAAAACAAAGGGAATAAAAATAGCAAATATTACAGATCGCAAAATATTACCTATCGCACTTGCTAAATAACTTTCCAAAAAACTTTACCAAACCACCAAAACTCAGGAGTCAACAGCCGATGACGTTAGGAACCACCGAGATCCCGCAATTAAAGCCGCTTTCCGACTCAGAACTACGCAAAATGAACGCCTACTGGCGGGCCGCCAACTATTTGTCCGTCGGACAAATCTATCTCCTCGACAACCCGCTACTCAAAGAAAAACTCAAACTCGAACACGTCAAACCGAGACTCCTCGGACATTGGGGCACCACTCCAGGCCTCAACTTCATCTACGTTCACCTCAACCGCATCATCAAAGCCCAAGACATTAACGCCATCTACATCGCAGGCCCCGGACACGGCGGGCCCGGCTTGGTGGCTAACACCTATCTCGAAGGCACTTATAGCGAATATTACTCGAACATTTCCGAAGATGAAGAAGGGATGAAACGGCTGTTCAAACAGTTTTCGTTTCCCGGCGGTATCCCCAGCCACGTCGCCCCGGAAACTCCCGGTTCGATTCACGAAGGCGGCGAACTCGGCTACGCCCTCGTCCACGCCTACGGGGCGGCCTTCGACAATCCCGATTTGATTGTGGCGGCTGTTGTCGGC
This sequence comes from Microcoleus sp. A2-C3, assembly GCF_036706065.1. NCBI lineage: Bacteria > Bacillati > Cyanobacteriota > Cyanophyceae > Oscillatoriales > Microcoleaceae > Microcoleus > Microcoleus sp. A2-C3. Next base: position 9,324 of record NZ_JAUBVX010000038.1, read on the forward strand.
GACGGGGAAGCAGAAACGGGCCCGTTGGCTGCTAGCTGGCATTCTAACAAGTTTCTCAACCCGGTTCGGGACGGGGCCGTGTTGCCGATTTTGCACCTCAACGGCTACAAAATTGCGAATCCTACCGTGTTGACCCGCATTCCTCGCGAGGAATTGGAAAGTTTGATGGTTGGTTACGGCTACAAGCCTTATTGGGTGGAGGGTTCAGACCCGGAAACGATGCACCGGTTGATGGCTGAAACTCTTGATCGGGCGATCGGCGAAATTAAGGCGATTCAGGAAAAAGCCCGGACTGAAGGTTTTACCGATCGCCCGCAGTGGCCGATGATTGTGATGAAAACTCCCAAGGGCTGGACTGGGCCCAAGGAGGTTGATGGTAAGAAAACTGAGGGCTCTTGGCGATCGCACCAAGTACCGTTAGCACAAATGGCTTCTAAGCCCGGACACGTCCAACTCCTCGAAGATTGGATGAAAAGCTACAAGCCCGAAGAACTCTTTGACGACAAGGGTAAACTGATTGCAGAATTGGCGGAACTTGCACCGAAGGGCGATCGACGGATGGGGGCAAATCCCCACGCTAACGGCGGCAAGCTGCTGCGAGACTTGAAAATGCCAAATTTTGCAGACTACGCCGTAGACGTGCAAAAACCTGGCACTACGATGGGCGAAGCAACTCGCGTGACTGGGCGATTCCTGCGAGACGTGATGAAACTCAATCACGAAAATGCTAATTTCCGAGTTGTCGGGCCGGACGAGACGGCCTCAAATCGCCTCGATCCGGTGTTTGAAGTGACGAGTCGGGAGTGGATGGCCCAAACTTTACCGGAAGATGACCACCTCTTCACCCCCGATGGGCGGGTGATGGAAGTCCTCAGCGAACATCTCTGTCAGGGATGGCTGGAAGGTTATTTGCTAACAGGAAGGCACGGATTTTTCTCTTGCTACGAGGCGTTTATTCACATCATTGATTCGATGTTCAACCAACACGCTAAATGGTTGAAAACTACTCGCGATATTCCTTGGCGCCGACCGATCGCCTCTCTCAACTATTTACTAACATCCCACGTTTGGCGGCAAGACCACAACGGTTTTTCTCACCAAGATCCGGGTTTTATCGACCACGTAATTAACAAGAAAGCGGAAGTTGTGCGGATTTATTTGCCGCCCGATGCGAACACTTTGCTATCTGTTACCGATCACTGTCTCCGCAGCCGCAACTACGTTAATGTGATTATTGCAGGGAAGCAGCCGGCTTTGCAGTATTTGGATATGGATGCTGCGATTAAACACTGTACGACTGGCCTCGGTATTTGGGAGTGGGCTAGCAATGATCGAGGTGGCGAACCGGATGTGGTGATGGCTTGTGCGGGCGATGTTCCGACGCTGGAAACTTTGGCGGCTGTTGACATTCTGCGCCGAGATTATCCCGATCTAAAAGTGCGGGTGGTAAATGTGGTGGATTTGATGACGCTGCAACCTACTAGCGAACATCCCCACGGTTTGTCCGATCGCGATTTTGATGCTTTGTTCACGAAGGATAAGCACGTAATTTTTGCTTTTCACGGCTATCCTTGGCTGATTCACCGCTTGACTTACCGCCGGACTAATCACTCAAATATTCACGTTCGCGGTTACAAGGAAGAGGGGACGACTACTACGCCGTTTGATATGGTGGTGATGAACGATCTCGATCGCTTCCATTTAGTTGGTGATGTACTCGATCGCGTTCCGAAACTGAGTTCTGTTGCAGCTTACGGCAAACAGGCTATGCGGGACAAGCTGATCGAGCACAAGCATTACATTAGGAAACACGGCGATGATATGCCGGAAATCCGCGATTGGAAGTGGCCGCATGGTGGCGCGGTTTCGTCGTCGGAAATGCCGAAGGAAACGAAAGATCCGGAGGTGGGTGAACACAGCGTGCGATCGGGCGCACCGGGTTAATAGGTTCGTAGTCAGGATTTTAGTCTTTCGTCAGCTAGATTGATGCGGACTAAAGTCCTTCCCTTTTTTCCCTAAGTCCTGTTAGAATGAATCATATTAATTCCGGTTGGATCGGAATTATTTAACCGCCGAGAACGCAGAGAACACAGAGGAAGATTAGAGAGAGATGAATAATTATGATGCTAAAATGAGCGTCGGGCGCGATCGAGTAGCACCTCAACTTGGGCGCGAGTTACTCCCGGAAACCATTCGAGAAACTGGTCAATAGAGGCTCCATCTTTAAGATTCTCGAAAAAGGCGGAAACAGGTACGCGCGTTCCCCGAAATACCCATGCACCACTCACCTTGGTTGGATGACGTTCAATGACTTCAAAAATGTCTACATTCTGCATGACGTTTCTCTAGTATAATTAAAAGAATGTAATATGTAAGTTATCTTAGCATAAATCCATCGCGATTTAGGATTTGTACATTCAAAAGAGGCGGCAATGCTTAAAGAAATAGAAATTCAAAATTTTAGGTGTTTTGAGAAGACCAAAATTTCTGGGTTTGAAAGAGTGAATTTAATCGGCGGCAAAAATAATGCTGGCAAGACAGCCTTGCTAGAAGCATTACTGCTCAATGACGCTCCACAAGCTAAGAGCTTGCTAATGCTGAAAGCGTTAAGAAGGGAGCCGTCAAAAGTTATGGAAGCCATGCCTGATAGGGCTTGGGATAACTTATTTTATGTACTTAACAAAGAGAGAGTTATAGTAATCAATGGAAAATATGAGAGTAACAAAACCAATCATATAGAAGTATCAATAGATAAGTCTAGTAATTTAAAAGAGATTTTCGCAGATAAAGACGCAGAGGAGATTATAGATTTTTTATCTAGTAACAATTCAGGTTTATCTGTACTAACTATTAACTTAACTAGAGATGGTGGAGAATCTATTAAATCCTCTGTAATCGCTAGCTCTAAGGGTATAATAAATTCGGGCATTCCCCATGCTGACGGCTCATCGCCCATCATTCCATCGTTTATGAGGATTTCGGGGAAAAATCTTACAGAAGCATACGATAGAGCGCGTTTGGATTTGGATAAAAAAGATAGCGAAGTTCTAAAAGCTTTTCAAGTTATCGATCCGGCGATAGAATCAGTAGAAAGTTTTTCGATCGGGGAACCAATGCTTTACTTGAGAAGAAAAGGTGAAAGCCGTTTACCTCTATCATTATTTGGAGATGCAATTAACCGAGTTGCAGATATTATCCTGAAACTGGTAAATCAGGAACACAAAATACTGTTAGTAGATGAAATAGAAAATGGTATTCACTATACTAATCAGCGAGATTTTTGGAGAACTTTGTTTAGGTTGGCGGTTGAACTTGATACTCAAATATTTGCAACAACTCACAGTTTAGAAATGCTTCAAGCATTTGCTGATGTTGGTTTAGAACCAAATCAGGAATGCAGCAGCGCATATTTTGAAATGGCAAAGAAATGGAAAACAGATCAAATAATCGGAATTCGGCGCGATTTGGAAACTTTGAATTACGCACTAGAGCATCAAGAAGGAGTGAGAGGTGAGTAATATTGTCATAGTAGAAAGTAAAAATGATAGAATTTTCATGCAGGCAATGGTTGAGAAACTAAACTGCGATCTCCAGGTAGCATCACCTATTTATATAAATGATTATAAAAGTTTGGACGGCTTGGACGAAACAAAGTTAATCTCTGCTTTAAAAAATTTAAAAGCAGAGATTCCAAAAAAAGGGGTAAAAAAAATAGGAATTATTATTGATATCGATAACTATTTAGAGCAAGAGCGGCTGGGATTGGTAAACAACTGTATAAAAAATGGGTTTGGAACTGAAACTGAAACTTTGTCAAGCACTAAACAATTTATCGATATTTGTGGAGATAATGGAACAAAAGCCCAATTGGCTTGTTACTTTACAAATGTTGGAGGTAAAGGCGAACTGGAAACGCTTTTAAAGGCAATCAAGGCTATAGAATCTCCTCATGCTGATTGTTTGAATAGCTGGAAAACTTGCATAGAAAGCCAGGGACAGCAAATTAACCAGAAAGGTTTTGATAAATTCTGGGTGAGCATCTATCTCAGGTATGATACTTGCTCAGATAACGAACAGCAACAAGCTGGCAGAAAATGCAGTATGTCTGGGTTTGATTATGTTATGGAACACAAAAAAAATATTTGGGATTGGGATAATCCTGCACTCGATGATTTGAAGGAGTTTTTTAAACTCTTTTGCTAACATAGTAAAATTCACACACAATTAACTAACTCATGAGCTTAAAAATTTACTTTGTGCGACACGGTGAAACAACTTACAGCAAGACTGGTGGCTACTGTGGCGACCTCGACGCAGAATTAACACCGGAAGGTTCTATGATGGCCGAACAGTTTGCTGCAACTTACGCAAAATTGCCTTGGAATGCTGTTTATGTCAGTCCCATGAAACGCACAATCGCTACGGCTAAACCTTTGTGCGATGCTGTGGGAATTGAAATGCAACTGCGCGATGGATTGAAGGAAATTAAGTACGGCAAGTGGGAAGGCGAAACGGTTGAATCGGTTCGCGAAAAATATGCTGATGATTATATTAATTGGTTGACGGAACCGGCTTGGAATCCACCGACTGAGGGGGAAACTTCTGTGCAAATTGCTAGCCGATCGTCCTTAGTGATTGCAGAAATTCAGGAAAAGTACAAGACTGGTAATGTTTTGGTGGTTTCCCACAAGGCGACTATTCGGATTATTCTGTGCAGTTTGTTGGGGATCGATTTGGGAAGTTATCGCCTTCGCATTGCGGCATTAGCAGCTTCTGTGAGTGTTGTCAAGTTTGATGTGCGCGGGCCGATGCTGGAGGTTTTGGGCGATCGCTCTTACATGGATGAAACTCTCCGCAATTTGCCCGGTACTTGAAATTGGCGGTAAGGTGCGCGATCGCACCCTACAGTCTGAAACTAAAGTGCGCCCAAGTAAGACAATCCTAAAATCGTACCTGCTCCCAAAATATGACCTAAGCAGAGACTTCCGACAAGCGCACCCAAGCTCAAACCGCCCACCAGATTCGCTGAGGGCGCGGCTGGGCCTGTGTGAGGATTTTTGATGGTTAAGCTGCCGAAAGCAATGGCTGCAACATTGCAAATAATCATAATTAAACCGATTTCGGGGCTCCACTCTACGGTTCTGGCGCTAACGGTTAGTAAAATTGTTGGCAACATGGCGATCGCATCCTTAATTTTTAGTGCATCAAAATCTGATGATGAAGATATATCAAACAACAGCAACCCGTGGCTACATATTGAATTAATTTTTAATAATTTGACATATTCCTTAACAAAGTTATAATTAGTGAATAGTTAACAATTAATACGGGTAGCCAACAACCGAGTTATTTAGCAAAATACACGGGTTCAAACTAGCACAAAAGCTAAAAATCTGGTTTCTTAGATCGGAGTGCGTAAGCCCTGAATTACCAATTACCAATTACCATGAAAATCCTAGTTTTAAATGCAGGTTCTAGTAGTCACAAAAGCTGCTTGTACGAACTAAATGACCGACTTCCCGATCGCGCGCCGCAACCCCTCTGGGAAGCGCAAATAGACTGGACTCACCGCGAAACTGCCGGGGAGTTGCAAGTCAAAACTGCTGCGGGCAATACGCTTGCGGAAGAATTCGCTTCAAATTCTCGATCCGAGGCGATCGCTCGGACGCTGGAGACTCTGTGGCAGGGAAAAACTCAAGTTATGAATAGTTTAAAGGACATTGATATTGTCGGTCATCGCGTCGTTCACGGCGGGCGAAAATATCAGCAAAGCAAGCTGATTTCGCCGGAAGTAAAAGAGGAAATTTCTCGTTTATCTGAGTTTGCTCCCGTCCACAATCCGGTTAATTTGGAAGGCATCGAAGCAATTGAAAAAATACTGGGAAATGTGCCGCAAGTTGCTGTTTTTGATACAGCTTTTCACGCTCAATTGCCGCCCGCTGCGTTTGTTTATCCTGGGCCCTACGAATGGCTGGAAGAGGGGATTCGCCGCTACGGTTTTCACGGCATTAGCCATCAATATTGCGCTCGCAGGGCTGCGGAAATTCTCAACCGCGATTCTGGCGATTTGCGGCTGATTAGCTGTCATTTGGGCAATGGATGCTCTCTGGCGGCGGTTCGCGGTGGCCGGTGTGTTGATACTACGATGGGTTTTACTCCTTTGGATGGTTTGATGATGGGAAGTCGATCGGGGGCGATCGATCCTGGTATCATAATTCATCTGTTAGGGCGATCGCACTTTACCGCTGAGGAACTAGATAATATTCTGAATCGGAAATCTGGTTTAAAAGGAATTTCTGGGGTTTCTAGCGATATGCGGCAAATTTTGGCAGCGATTAAAGATGGCAATTCTCGGGCTCAACTTGCTTTGGATATTTATGTGCACCGTTTGCGGGCTGGTATCGGGGCGATGTTGGCGAGTTTGGGCGGGTTGGATGCTTTGATTTTTACTGCGGGTGTTGGGGAAAATTCGGCGGTTGTGCGGGCTGCGGCTTGCGAGGTTTTTGGGTTTATTGGGTTAAGGTTGGATGGGGAGAATAATTTGAATTCACCGGTTGATGATGATGTGGCGGCGGTTGATTCTGCGGTGCGGGTTTTGGTGATTCATACTCAGGAAGATTGGGAGATTGCGCGGGAATGTTGGGAGATTTTTCGCGGATGATTTGGTGTTGAGTTAGGGGTTGTTTCGCGGTTTTGACGGCGGTTGAAACCGCGTCTACACAGACGAAACCCGCCTCCGCGGGTTGAAGAGTGGGGGGGTTTTTCGGCGGTTTTGACGGCGGTTGAAACCGCGTCTACACAGACGAAACCCGCCTCCGCGGGTTGAAGAGTGGAGGGGGTTTTGACGGCGGTTTTGACGGCGGTTGAAACCGCGTCTACACAGACGAAACCCGCCTCCGCGGGTTGAAGAGTGGGGGGTTTAAACCGATCGCCCTTTGTGCATTTAGACTATACTACAATATACTTAGCTTAATATTTGTTTGTCATTGCGAGCGTCTTAGCGAAGCAATCGCAGTGTCTATTTTTCACATCATTTTACTGACCGGATAATTTTAACCCAAGCATATTAGATTATACTCTGGATTTAGATTGACAAGTGCGATCGCCCTTCAACCCTCTATGACAACGAATATGAACGTCAACGATAAGCTCCAGACTATTTTAACCCAGTTGCGAGATCAATTCGAGCATCTGTATGGCGACTTAATGCTGAAAGCGCGCCCGTAGGGAAACGGCACTGCCGTCTCCGGCGAAGGACTATGCCAATCAAACATAAAATTTTGTAGGGTGTGTCGCCCTTCAAAATCCCTAAAAATAATCGACAATCTTATAGCGACGCACCACCCTACACAGTCCAAACAAACCAATATTTTTGTAATAACAAGATGTTGCATAATTGCTATTACAAAATTATTCCTGGATGCACCACCATCTAATACCAATTTTAACAAATAATGCAACAGTATTCTTGTCCCCCCCCTTTGCAAGGGGGGGCTAGGGGGGGTCGAAGAGTGTTGCACGATTTTAGAAAAATGGTATAAGAAACCGGGTTTTTTACTCGATATGTGGACTACAGCAAAAGATTTTCGGAAAAAACCAGGTTTCTGGCCCCCCGTGCGTAAGTTGTGAAATACAAAAAATTGTAGGGTGTGTCGCCCTTCAAAATCCCTGAAAAAAATCGACAATTTCATAGCGACGCACCAGCCTACACGATAATTGTAAGGTGCGTCGCTATGAGATTTTTACTCTTTTTTAGAGATTGTCGATGTATCCACACCCTACAGGATAATTGTAGGGTGTGTCGCCACTAAAAATCCCGAAAAAAATCGACAATTTCATAGCGACGCACCAGCCTACACGATAATTGCAAGGTGCGTCGCTATGAGATTTTTAGTCTTTTTCATAGATTGTCGATAGCGACACACCCTACAGGATAATTGTAGGGTGTGTCGCCCTTAAAAATCCCTAAAAAAAATCGACAATTTCATAGCGACGCACCAGCCTACACGATAATTGTAAGATGCGTCGCTATGAGATTTTTACTCTTTTTTAGAGATTGTCGATGGCGACACACCCTACATATACTCCAGACGATTTAGAAAGTCGGGTTTCCCCCTTGTTTTTCCCCGACAAAGAATGTAAAATTCTAAAAACATGGGTTGTAAGCAATGAACGAAGCGCGCCGCGAAGCTTATCAAAATCTGATTGAATCTCTCGTCACCTGTCCCAGCGAGGAAAAAATTGAGATCCTGGAAGCTAACCTAGAATTAATAGATGATGGTTTTGCCCAATATTTGCGAGAGTGGGCAACTGAAATTATGCCAACTTTGGATGCAGAACAAGCATACAATCGTGCTGATATTTTATGCAATTTGGGTATAAGTTTTTATAAGTTGCGTCAAGGCAGTCGGGCAAGTAATTTAGAGGTTGGTATTGCTTGTGTGGAGATAGCATTAACTGTCGTCACCCGCGAAGCTGACCGGGAAAAGTGGGCAATGTTTCAATTCTTTCTGGGAACTTTCTACCTCTACAGAATCAGAGGGGAAAAAGCCGAGAATCTGGAACAAGCGATCGCAGCTTTTGAGGCATCTTTGGAGATTTACACCCGCGACGCATTTCCCTTTGAATGGGCAGCGTGTCAAAATAATTTGGCGAGTGCGTACCTCTACAGAATCAGAGGGGAAAAAGCCGAGAATCTGGAACAAGCGATCGCAGCTTTTGAGGCATCCTTGAAGATTTACACCAGCGACGCATTTCCCTTTGAATGGGCAACGTGTCAAAATAATTTGGCGAATGCGTACCACAACAGAATCAGAGGGGAAAAAGCCGATAATCTCGAACTGGCGATCGCAGCTTTTAAGGCATCATTGGAGATTTACACCCGCGACGCATTTCCCTTTGAATGGGCAAGAAGTCAAAATAATTTGGGGCTTGCTTACCTCAACAGAATCAGAGGCGAAAAAGCCGATAATCTCGAAGGCGCGATCGCAGCTTGTGAGGCATCCTTGGAAATTTACACCCGCGAGGCATTTCCCGAAGACTGGGCAAGGAGTCAAAATAATTTGGGGATGGCGTACCTATGCAGAATCAGAGACGAAAAAGCCGATAATCTCGAACGGGCGATCGCAGCTTATCAATTAGCTTTAAAAATTCGCACCCGCGACGCATTTCCCATAGACAATGCTTACACCTTATATTGCCTTGGAGTTACCTACCAGCAAAAATCCCAACTCCCAGAAGCATACAATACCTTTAACTCTGCCATCGAGACAGTCGAATTAATGCGGAGTGAAATCATTATCGGCGGCGAAGCAGACAGACAGAAATTAGCCGAAGAATGGAATGTACTTTATCAGTCAATGGTAGAAGTTTGCCTAGACATGAAAAACTCCACAGCCGCCCTAGAATACGTCGAACGCAGCAAAACCAGAAACCTCGTAGAATTGTTTCACAAAGTCCGCAGCCTCCCCAGCCAAGTACAGCGAATTAGTTTTGCAGAAATTCGCAGCCTGCTAGCAGAAAACGAAGCAATTTTAGAATGGTACATTACCAAAAAGGGCTTTAAAGTTTTCATTATTACCCGCGACTCTCCTCAACCGGATGTCTGGCAATCTTCCTATCAAGACTTGCAAGCATTACAAGAGTTACAACAGGAATATCTCGATGACATCAAAGACGAGGAAAAATACGACAACTGGAAAAACCAACTAGACAGCCGCCTGGAAAAATTAGCCCAGATTCTGCACATCGACGAAATAATTACTCGCCTCCCCGAAAACTGCCAAAAATTAATCTTAGTTCCCTTCCGATACTTGCACCTATTCCCCCTACACGCCCTCACCAGCAGCCGAGAAAAAGCCGACAAAACCGTAGAAACTGGATGTCTTCTCGAACTTTTCCCAGGCGGCGTGAGATACACTCCCAGTTGCCAACTTTTGCAATTATCTCAGCGGAAAAATCTGACAGCGGAAGACACATCACCCCGCAAATTTTTTGCCATCCAAAACCCCACAGAAGATTTAGACTTCACCGACATCGAAGTCGAAGCCATTGCCAAATCCTTCAATCCCGCCGAAGTATTGAGTCGGCAAAACGCCAGCAAAACAGGATTGCAACAACAACTTGCCAGCTTGCAAAATGCCGATATCGCCCACTTTTCCTGTCACGGCTTCTTCGACTTTCTCAATCCCGAAAAATCCGCATTAATCCTAGCCGGCGCAAAGATAACCCCCCTTAATCCCCCCTTGGTAAGGGGGGAGACAGGAGATGATTTCCCATTGGTTAGTGAGGAAACAGAAGGTAATCAAACTCCCCCCCTTAGCAAGGGGGGGCTGGGGGGGGTTCCCTCCGAAGAAAAGCGTTATATTCGTTCCCGCCGAGGCGAAACCTTCGACATCGCAGAATGCCTGACACTGACAGAAATCTTCGATTTGCAGTTAAGTAAGTGCCGTTTAGTAGCCCTTTCTGCCTGCGAAACAGCGTTAACCGATGCTAGGAATACTACAGATGAGTATATCGGATTGACTAGCGGTTTTTTCTATGCCGGGGCGACGAGTGTACTCAGCACTTTGTGGGCTGTAAATGACGTATCTACCGCCATTTTAATGATAAAATTTTATGAACTTTTGGGTTCAAAAAGTCGGCCTGCTGTGTCTATCGCTTTGCGCGAGTCTCAGTTGTGGCTGCGGGATTTAAGCGTAGGAGATTTGCTAAAATGGACAGCAGCCTCGGAGTTGCTGAGTAGCGAACACAAGGAGAAAATTCAAAGCAAATACAGTCGCGGTTACAAACAGGATTATCAACCTTACCAATCTCCTATGTATTGGGCGCCTTTCTGCGCGGTTGGACAATAAGCGTTGGTATCAGAAACCGGGTTTCTTGGCGCTGAATTGTCGCGGGGATTCAGAAACCGGGTTTCTTCCGAGATTTTCGGTTCCACTTGAGTTTTCTCGTAGAAACCCGGTTTCTTGGCGCTGAATTGTCGCGGGGATTCAGAAACCGGGTTTCTTCCGAGATTTTCGGTTCCACTTGAGTTTTCTCGTAGAAACCGGGTTTCTTGGCGCTGAATTGTCGCGGGGATTCAGAAACCGGGTTTCTACCGAGATTTTCGGTTCCACTTGAGATTTCTCAGAGAAACCCGGTTTCTTTGACCTTAGTGCTAAATTTAGGAAATGATAACATTACTATAATTCAAGGAGAAATTGGCCATGACAGATGAACAATTTATTTCTGGTTTCCTAGCAGTCTTTGAAACCAAGCCCGAAGTATTTGAACAATTCGGGGCGGCTGACGCTTTAGCAAATCTCAGCAACACGATATCCCAGATGGCGGATTCATCAAACAAGGAAGTAGCAGATGCCATTGGTAACTGGTGTCAAGACTATCCTAAAATAACAGATGAGATCAATTTAATGGCTAGAAAAATCAAACCCCAAGCCACGAAAACAGAAGGACAAAACGAAAGACTATCAAATCGCTACCCAGAATTACCCGAAAATCTAAAAAAACGAATTCCCAAATCCTAGCCACCACGCCAATATAATATGAGTGATAAAATTTCTGCCCCCAATGTTTATTTATACGCTTTCCAACTGCACAATGACAGTAAGGGCAGCAATAATCTTCTGTGGAAACACTGCGACAACATCCTCGCCAACTTCACCGATGAAACAGTAACGCCCAATCTAGTTTTCCCCCAAAAGTCTCACAGCAACCGCAACGATTTGCTGCCAAATGTCCTCCTAGGATTCAACAGCAATCCACCCCTAGAAGGTTTTGTCCAGCCGCTACAAATTCAAGATAGCTATGCTTTCTGCTTAAATATCGGTTGCCCGGAAGACGGCACGGCTGATAATGTAGATGTCGATTTAATCAAGAAATTTAACCCAAATCAAGCCTTACTTATCAACGGCGATGACAACTTTTTAGGTCAAACTCTCCTCATCACCGCATGGCTTCCAGAAAACTCATCGGATAATTTAAAACTCCTAAAATCCCTCGCCGATGAATGCCGCAATGCTTTATTCCAAGGTGATTCACTACCTCCATTCTACCGTTCCGGTAAATTATTCGGTAGTCCAATTTTTGAATACGGTTCAATTGCCGATATTGCGAATTACCGCCACTTGCTTGTCTGGCTGCTAGCCGACAAACAAGCCGACAAGGATTTTAATACTTGCCAGGAAGAAATACTAGATTTGTTTTTTCACCGCAACAAAATCATCAAAGCTTTTCAAGACAGCCGCAAAGTTTACCATGAACTCGATCGCGAATACGCCGAAATAGAGGACGATATAGAGTATCTCCAGCAGCAACTCACCCAAGGTTTCAGTTCATTGGCACCGGAAAAATTGCAGAGTTTTAAGGAACAGCTAAAAGTTCTCCTCCGCAAAGGCTTGTCATATACTCGCCTGCTGCGAAAACTTGAAGATTATGATAATTGTATTGCGATAAATCTTAATAATTACACTGACTTTTTGCAGACAATTTGTGATATACTAGAAACCGATAAGGAAGAACCATCTATATTAAATGGTGTCAGTATAAAAATAGATAAGGAAGAACTATCTATATTAAATAATTTCAGTATAAAAACCGCTCCTTATTTCCGATCGCAAATTGCAGGAGATTTAGGATACTTCCGCCACGGGACAGACCTAATCGAACAGGCGATCGCCTCAATCCGCGGCATAGTAGAAATAGAACAAGCCAAGAACGATCGCACAAACCAGATCGCACTCCGCAACAGCGAACTCGGAGAGAAAGATCGGGACGATCGCCTAGAAAGCAAAGTACAGGCGATCGGCGTAGGTTTAGCAGCAGGCGGTATCGCAGCATCCAGCGGTACAGACAAACTCTTCGAGACAGTCCAAAACCATCAAATCCCAGTTGTAATGCACCTGCATCCCTTTGCATTCTCATTTTTATTGAGTTTCGCGATCGCCCTTTTCGCAGCCGGCATCACCTGGTGGCGCACAAAACCGAAAAAATAGGCAAAAAGGTCGATCGCACCGACTAATTGTGAAGATACGGGCGATCGACCTTTCCCAAAAAATTATTGATTTACAACAAGGGCGATCGGATCGTCTAATCATCCTGCGATCGCCCCCCCAACACTCCCACCTGTTGCTGGCGAACATACCTACCAGCCCAAATTTCAATAACTATTAAGAAACATCACATTTATTACCAGTTTTTAGACAGGTGACTTATAGTTGAATACAATTGACTTAAGGTTTTTTGATAAACTTCATCTTACGATTTTATAGGCAATACAAGCCTTTTTTGCAATTCAGATTATTCTTCGGTCAACCGTATTGACTTATACTTTATAGTTTCCCTAACTAAAACTGTAATATGAATTTAACAAATTCTCGCTATCAGCAATTAGCGCCATATTTAATATTTCTATTTCTTGTCACTTTCTTTTTTGCGATCGCCTCAGTATTTCCTTACCGAATAGAATTCGATCCCCTCCCTCAAATCAAAGGAATTAACCAGTGGTTGAGCGGAGGATCTAGTTTAATCAACTCAGTTGTTACCGTAAATCCCAAAGATATATCCCAAGATATACAAACCTGGATAGTCTGGCACGCTCCAGGCGTTACCTTCGCATTTTTACCTTTAATCGCCCTCGGATTGCCTTTAGGAATTGCAGTCAGAACAACCGCATACTTGTTGTTTGTTTCAGGCAGCTTGGGGTGGATAAAGGTAATAGATACTCTCACCTCTGACCAGAAAATCAAAATAATTATAGCTGTCCTGTTATCTATCTATTATATAGAAATTGGCTCATTATTGGTTTGTACAGCAGGAGATGTGATTCCTTGGGCAGTCATGCCTTGGGTATTACTGTACGCAATGTATCTGTGCTCAATTTTAGACTCAGGTAATAAATTTGACAGTCGCTTTTTAGTTCATGCAGCTCTACTAGGTCTACTTTTAGGAGGAATTTACTGGTTAAAATACTCTGCTTTTTTAGTTTCTCTAGGAATTCTTGCATATCTAGCTGTATTTTTATGGTTTTTCAGCAAACAATATACCTTTAAAAACCGTTTTATCCTGTTAGCAGTTTGTACGATATTCACCCTTTTGCCAGTAATTGGTCTGAGTGCTATTCACCATTCACTTTCTGGAGTCAATAGTGCTGTAGACCAATTTGAAGCTGCTATTCCTGTGGCATCGCCTTCTACAAGAGGAATGCGTTTTTTATTGAGTTTAATAGCAGCTCCAGGTTTAGGTCTATTCAATTCAGAAATTTTTACTCAAGGCAGGCTGTTGACCTCTACAAGCATAATTGTTAAACAGTTATTTGGTTTAGATATTTCAGGAAAAACAGAAACCTTTAAAATATTTGTAGGTCTAGCAGGAACCTTAGCAGCTTTTTGGTTTGTTGCAGACTGCGCTCGAAAAAATATATACAATAAAAAACTTATTATTCTTTGGGGCTGCCTTTCCGCGATTCCTTTTATATTCATTGCATATATATCTTATAAAACTGGAATCAATCTATTAATGGCAGGCATCGGTCGTTATAGTAATCCTTTCTTTATACTTACTGTCTTTTTTGTTATTTCTTCCTACCTTTACTGGATTTCCAATCGGGAAAAATCTATCCTTTCAAAAATTATATTGTCTATTTTATTGGTGTTCTTTGTATTGCTGCCCCCGCTCAATTATATAGGTGATTGGGCTGAGGCTATAATGTTGCGGAAAAATTACGTAACAACAGAGAATTTTATCTATGTCGATATCTTGTCAAAAATAAATGTTAAATCGGTAGTTAGTCAGATAAATTCTGCTGTTAAATCACCTAAAGATGTTGTAGTTTTAACTAAAGATAGCGATGAATTGCGTTTTGCTTCGTGGCTGGAAATGAGACACAGAATCCTCACACTCCCAATAGTTGACAGTGAAGAAGCTCAGATGAAAATTACAACAGCACAAGATTTGAGAGTCATACTTGTTGTATCTAAGGCTTTGGAGCAAAATGAAAATCAACTGGCGCTAGTCAAGCAGAGATTTGCCCAATCAACTGGATGGACTCGGCTGCCAGAAAATCCAGATGCTGAGGTTTCTATTTGGTTTTCTGATTTGAAGGCTTGACAATATATAGCCTTTCTCAGATAAATGAGGTATGTGTGCTAATGGGTAATGGGTAATGAATAATTGGCACGGCACCAGCTTTTAAGCCGCGAGCTTTGCGGTTATTGTCAATTACCTTTTTCTTTCATTACCGATTACCAATCACCAAGGACTTCCAATCATCACAAAAGACGACCAATAATAAGGATGCGACAACTTCAAATTAGCAAATCCCTGCAAAGATTGCGGCAACTCCACTCCTTCACCCCGACTCGAACCCCGCAACTTCCCGCCCTCCAAACGCACATCACCCCGCAACATCGCAATTTGCGCTTCTCGCAGCGCCGCCGCCTTAATTGGCGCAGTCTTCAAATGCTGGTAAAACTCATTCATCAATCCCAAAGTACCCTCATCCGAAACATACCACAAACTCCCCAAAGCCGTTTGCACCCCAGCTTGCAGCGCCAATCCCCCAAAACCCAACTCCGCACTTTCATCACCCACCGCAGTCCGACAAGCACTTAAAACTAATAGATTCACCTGCGGATTATTCAAGCTCAAATCAGGCAATTGATTCAGTCGCAGTCGGCTATCCCACAACTGAATAAAAGAATTACTCGGTGCACCCGGACGAAATTCGCCGTGAGTAGCTAAGTGAATAATCCCAAAAGGCCGGCTTTGATGCTGTCGTTTCAAATTCTCCAAAGTGAAACCCTCATTCAAAAAACTAACTCCCGGCCACTCACGCGAAATAGCTGCTATTTCCGCAGGAACCGCTGGTAGAGGATTCAACTCCGAAAATTCCGACGCGCCCATTGCTAAAACTTCAGAATTTCTGATATCCACGTAGCGAATATCTGTTAAGTTAATACTCGGCATCAGGCTGAGACTGTACTTTTCCACCAAAAATTGCTTTCCGTCGTGCAAAGCCGCAAAGGGCATTCCTCTCAAACCCCGATCGACCACAAAGGAAATAGTATCCGTTTCGCACTTTTTCAAATCCTCGTCCAAAGGCGCAATCATCCACTTATAAAGCTGTTGGGCAGATGGCAGATAACTCGTAGTAGCCCGCACCCCTGGCTTAGTAATCTCACTTCTGAACGCAGTTACAACTTTCAGCAGTTCTTCCCGGTTTGCTTCCGACACCGTTTTGTGAACCACTCCACCGCAAGAATTTACTAACACTAAATCTAATTTTTCCGATCGCGAAAACAGATAAATCAAGCTTGGTTTCGTGCCCGTTTGTGCACCCACAGATGCTAACTTTTTCTTGATTTCGTCTGGGGAGAGCAAATCGTCGGTGGTGTTAATGCCGAAATATTCTCGGAATTCTTGGCTAAAAGATTTGTCCAGCAGAGACAAAGCTGCCGATATTTGACCGACATCCAAATTCCTGCCGATTTCACTGCGAAATGCTGACTGAATAACTGAATCTCTGAGATTGGAACCGATTAAATTTCTCAGTCCTCTCAGAGATGGGATTTTTTCCGGCGCCATCGTTTCTCCGGGTTTTCCTAGATCTCGCGATAGACTATTTTGGTTCCGTTGCTGTTGGGGGTTAAGGGGTTCGTTTGGTTGGGGAAAAACCCGGTTTCTATCTGATGGAAATCTACCGCTTGGAGTTATTCCCGGTGGAGTTATTCCCGGTGGAGTTATTCCCGGTGGAGTTATTCCCGGTGGAGTTATTCCCGGTGGAGTTATTCCGGGTTGAGTTATTCCGGGTTGAGTTATTCCGGGTTGAGTTATTCCGGGTTGAGTTATTCCGGGTTGAGTTATTCCGGGTTGATTTGTAGTGACGATCGCACTACTACCTTGAGTGTAAGAATTGATGAAAGATTGTCCCTGAGTAATTGTACCCGAAGTATTGCTGGCGATCGCCCCAGCAGTCCCGTTAACCGTCGCATCTCCCACCGCAAAAGGTATCCGCGGATTGACATCCCCGCCGCCGTGGGCGATCCTGACTGTACCCGGTTGATCGCCACCAAGCGTTGAGACACTCACAGTGCGGTTTTGGTCAAAAGTACCAGTCACTCGCACCAAACCCGGAGTTGCGATATCAACTTTAGCGCCCGGAGCATAGACCGATACAATGCTAATATCATTTTGAGCGTTAATATTGACTGCAGGATTGCGGCCGCGCCCCGAAAGATTAACATCTATTTCCCCAGTTCCGATCTGCCCTCCCGCTAAAATATCCACAATTGATGAAGCACTAATATTGCCAGTGCTGACATTTCCCCTGCTGCTAACTAAATCAACTATAACTCCCTGCAAATTTCCAGAATTCACATTTTGAGCGGCTTCCAAATTGATATTTCCTCCAGCGTTAACATCCCCAATTCTCACATTCCCACGGCTGCTAACATCAACCGCAAATCCCCTCAAATTTCCAGCATTGACATCGCCAGATCCTGTCAAAGTCACACCGTTAGCTGCAGTAACATTTGCAGTCTGAATGCTTCCAGCATTACTATTAACTGAAACATTACTTCCCTGTAAAATTCCTGAATTTATATTGCCCAAAGCTGTCAAATTCACATTGCTGGTGGCGGCGGCACTGGTAACTCCAATCGTCCCCGCACTGCTGTTAATATTAACTCCCAAACCCCGCAAATCCCCTGAATTCACATTTCCCGCACTTCTTACATTGATATTTCCAGTTGACACAGTATTGCCGATCGCAATATTTCCCCCATCACTATTAACATCAACTGCCGCCCCCTGCAAATTCCCAGTATTTAAGTCGCTAGAAGCTCTCAAAGCAATGCTGGCGGCGGCAGCATCAATCGATGCCACGTTAATATTAGTTTGCGCGTCCAAATTGACTGTGGGAATCGCAGGATTAACTGGATTTGCCGCAGTCGGATTAACGGTTATTAGCGCTGTGCTAATTTCCTGTCCCGCGACAATTCTGACATCTCCCGTACTGGCGATCGCACCCGTAGTCACACTTCCGCTGCTGCTGGTAGCGCTGACAGTCGCACCCGCGAGGTTCCCTACGGTTAAGTCGCCAGAAGCTGCCAAAGTGAGATTCTCGGTGGCTGTAACGTTGGCGGGTGTTGTATTGGGGACAATTGTATTCGGATCGGTCAACACTCCCAGAGCGCCGGAGTTACTGGTAACATTAACTTGAGAACCCTGCAAAGTCCCAAAATTGATATTGCCTAATGCTGTAAGTGCGATCGCCCCATTCGTCCCACTATCGATCGCACCCGTTAGGATATTACCCCCAGTCGCATTCAGAGTAATATTGCCGTTGATATCACCACGAGAGATGTCACTGGTCAAGATAATATTGTTAACAGCTTCAATATTAATAGTCGAACCAGACGTTAATCTGCCCCCAACTAGCACAGCCCCTGCGGCACTTGTGAGACTAATGCTACCGCCATTAATATCTCTAGTTGCCACATCTCCCGCTGCTGACAAAATCACCGGCCCGCCCGCAAAAATATTTTCAACAGAAATCAAATTTCTGGGAAAAATCGATACCGAACTAAAAGCTGCATCGTCCGCCAAACTATTAGGAGAAATATTAAGCGGATTTGCCAGATTTGCGACTCCCGCCCGCAGAATTAAGGCCGGACTGCTGGTTAAAATAGGAATATCCGGATCGGAACTCGCATTTTCATTACCCAATGCAATATCAGGCCCCGTAATTGTAATATCCTCAGCAACTATGCTTCCCCTCGCCTCCACTTTCAGCGAAACACCAGTATAATCTCCTAAGAAAACATCTCCTTCGGAACTGATAATCGGGTCAAATAAACTCACAAAATTTCCCGGCATTCCTGACAAATTGCGCACCAAAAAATTGCCCCTCGAAGCAAAGTGAGAATCCCCGGAAATAACGCCGTTGCTGATTAAACTCAAATTGCCGCCACTTTGGAATTGTGGCGGAAGAGACAAGCCGCCGGTGGCGTTTAAGGTGAGAATGTCGATCGCGCGATCGGCCCTAATCTCTAAATTCCCCCCAGCCCGCGCCAAAAACGGATTCTCAACGCGATCGCGAACCCGTACCGCATCCCCTGCCAGCAAGCTCAAATCCCCCGCAGTTTGCAACCTAGTCCCCGCTAACGTCAGATTTCCCGCAGCCGAAATAGTCGCACTTCCCGCATTCAATTGATCCAGCGCAGACGTATTCCCAGCAGCAATCGCCACATCCCCAGAATTCACCTGCAAACCAGAACCCACAAGCCGCACGCTACCGTCATCCGCAACCACAACACCAGTCGCCTGATTTTGCCCCGTACCTGTCAGCAACTGCGGCAAAGAAACAGGATTTAAACCTTGTGGAGAATTCCCCAAATTCCCGCCCGCTGATATCTCCAAACTCAACAAAAGTCCCGGTTGACTAATACGCAAAACATTCTCGCCCGGAACCGCAGCAACAGTAATTTGCCCTCCCGGTGCCGACAACTGCCCCGTACTAACAACCGTACCGCCCAACAAAGATAAATTATGGCCTGGAGTCACAGCCAAATTGCCAGCATTAACAATACTTCCCGGTTGATTTCCGCCAAAATAAAAAGTATTGGGCGCACCAACTAACGCGCTAAAATTATTGGTCCCCGCAGCATTAAACCAATTAGAACCAAAACCCACACCCGTCGCAGTAGTCGCAGTAAAAGCCCCCGGCACATTCAAACTCGCATTCGGGCCAAACACAATCCCCGCAGGATTAATCAGAAACAGATTAGAATTGCCGCCCGTGACAGTAATCAAACCATTAATTAGCGAAGGGTTCCCGCCAGAAATACGAGCTAATATATTTTGAATAGCCGAATTAGTCAGAAAATTAGCAATTTGACCTTGATTTAAGCCGAATTGCCCAAAACTGTGAAAAAGATTCGCCCCGTCTCCCGACAAACTGCCGCCATTGATATCGTAGCGGTTGCCGGTGCGGGTGACAGCCGTGCCCGTACCGTCAGCAGCAGGCACAACTGTTTGCGCCTGGGCAAAAGTATTAAAAATTAACAAAGAAAACGGACAAATAAATAGCGCGACCTTTTTAATCTTTAAGTTGACGTTTTTCATGGCAGCAAATAAAACGATCGCAATTTCCTTAATTATCGCACCAGTAAACTGAATAATCGTAAATAACCAATTAACTCACTCATGACAACTCCCACCATCAAAAGCTTGTACACAGACGGCGCTTGTTCCGGCAATCCAGGCCCTGGCGGCTGGGGTTCAGTAGTTTGTTTCGCCGACGGCAACTGTCACGAACTCGGAGGTGCAGACCCTCAAACCACCAACAACCGCATGGAAATGCAGGCTGCCGTCGCTGCATTAGAATTTTTTGCCAATTCCGGTCAAACCGAACCAGTCACCCTTTACACGGACAGCGAATACGTGAAAAACGGCATCACCAAATGGATTCAAGGCTGGAAAAACAAAGGCTGGAAAACCTCGACGGGCAAAGATGTCGTCAACCAAGACCTCTGGCATCTGCTAGACAAGCTGAATTCCCGGCAAGTCAACTGGGAACACGTCCGTGGCCACTCCGGCGACTTCTACAACGACAGGTGCGACGAAATCGCCCGCAACTTCTCCCACAATCTCACTCCCGAACTGCAACAGCATCCACCAACAGCAGACGAGGCTGGGGCGAGCACGGGGGCATCGCCCCTACGCTTTGAAAACCCAATTGTTTTGGAAGAAACGGACGCAACTGGTAACAAAACGATAGAATCCTATGTCATAACTTCTGACCTTCCGATCTCCAACTCTACCATGATGGATTCAACTGCCGATACCCTGGAGAACTTGCCCCGCGAGGTAAGGGTTCAGGAACTCCGCAATCTGATCGAAACTTTGCACATCGCCGATGAAGTGGCCACCAAAGGCTACTTGATTACCAGTTCTGAACTGGCTGATTTGATGGATGTAAATGCCAGCGCTGTCACCAGCCGCGGAGACAATTGGGTGTGGCGCAACTGGGTAGTTTCTCGCGTCCGCCGCGAGGGGAACCAAATTCTCTGGCAATTAGAGAGAATCGATCACGTAAGTACAACAGATTAGTCATCAGTCATCAGCCATTAGTCAGATTCTGACAAGTGCCTTTTGGCTGCTGCGATATCTAGGGCTAATTCGCAGAACTATAACGGTAGGTGCGCGTCGCGTTCCTACCGTTTCAACACATTAAAAATAATTTTACCTATAATTAAGAAGAACAAACAAATCCCGAACAAACCGTGAAAAAAAATAGTTCGATAGGTTTAATGAACTGGCTGCAACCCAAACAAGAAACCGTTTTGCTGTGCGACTCAATTGCAGCAGCTTCTGACATGGCATTTATGCTCAAGGGTGAGTGGGATGGCTGCAATAGTTTGGTTCTCCCTAAATCCGACAAGGTAGCAATTGAAGCAGCCGCTAGTTTGCTAGAGACTTCGTGGTGCTACCAAAATGCTTCCGAAACAGTTTTAATTCGCTTGGCAGCGGACGAATTGCTGCGCCGTTATGCCCTGGGAGACAGATTTTTTATTAATGCCAATTTGAGATGCGCTCAATTGGATCAAGTTTGCTTAGAAAAGATTGATTTGAGTTATGCTAAATTGAATTTATCTGACCTGTGTGGCACTAATTTATGCCAAGCCAATTTAACATCAGCCGAGATGCCAGGAGCAAATTTGAGTGGCAGTAATTTGAGTGGAGCGCAACTTGTTAGGGCCAATTTAGTTGGAGCTAATTTATCAGATGCTAATCTCCGAGGCGCAAATTTGAGTTATGCAGATTTAAGCAATGCTAACTTGAAAAATGCAGATTTAAGATGTGCAAATTTAGGAAGATGTGACTTAAGAAAAACTTGCTTAAATGAGGCGATAGTTGACTAAAATAGGGGGCGGGGGGAGAGCAGATTATTTATGCCCCGCGTGCCAATTATGATTCATATTTGCGATCGCGCCACCTGTAGGTAGGTAGTTGCGATGTAGCGCTATTTTCTATAGAAAAGAGCGAAGACAGCGCAACAACATACCTTGAATGTGACAGCAACCGCCACTCAAGGTATTTTCTATAAATAACCTCCAGATCGAGAGGACGCTCACCCTCGAGCGAAAACGGTTTGAGGCTCGTACTATACTAACTGTCAACTGTCAACTGTCAACTGTCAACTAACTGTCAACTGTCAACAATCAACTGCTATAAAATGATCTATGAAACTGCCCTCAGCCAGTTCTGGCAGCAATTAGGAGAGATATTGTTCGGTACTGCACAAAAGACCGATCGAGCCGTTTCCGACAAATTGAGTAACTACGAACGCTACCAGCAAGCGGCTTTCAATCGACCAGAGTTTTATCCGATCGATCAATCTGTGTCGCCCGAATATTACCGCCCCATTGCGCCTTGGATGGGGCGATTAATTTTGCCTGCCAAAGAGCAACGGCAAACGATTCAAGGCGCGTTGTTTGAAATTCATCACGCGCCTGGCGAATTTCAGCATTTTGTGGGACAAGTTGCGATCCTGCGCTTTAGTGATGATCGCCTGGTGCAGGCCTACGTTCGGGCCGTGACGAAAGACGTGCATTTCAGTCCTCAAGCTGAACGCAGCCAACAAAAAGGCATAGTTCACCCAACAAGGCTCAATCACTGGCGACAAGTTAATCCCCTAGAGTCGATCGCAGGTTCGCATCCTCACGATGATGTAATTGTGATGCTGCAAGAACCCGTGGGTGTGGAACAATTTGCACAGAACAACATTCTGACCATTGCTCGCGAACCAGTGCAAATTACCGGACGTTATTACGGGTTAGTCAAATTTGTGCGATCGCTTCAGCCGAATGGTGATTTGTTTGAGGTAATTCACTTCGATCGCGCCTCGCGACAATTCACAGGATCTGAAGAAATCGTTAGCTTGCCTCCAGTAATTGCCAATAGCAATCAGACTGCTTCCTCCACCAGCAAAAACATTGAGAAATCGCCCCTAAATGAAACTGGATGGTATATTTACGGTGCGCCGGATCGATCGGGGCGATTTGTCGTGCAGGCGATCGCGCCTCGGAGTCTGTTGCAGGTTGAAGCTGACCGACAGATTGCAGGGAAAACTTCAGTTAAACACTACCTCAAACACGAGACTTGGAGCAATCTGGTAGCTCAGAAGGGAAAAACCAGTAAGGCATTGTTTCGTTTCAAATCAAATCGAAACCCAGCCAATTGGTACGAAGGAAAACGAGCCTTACTGATTCACATCTATGGTGGGATTGGAGGCAAAAAAGCAGAACCAGCTACCAAAACTCCGCTCTACTTCGGGCATTTTGCTTACGGACTCGCGACAGTCGTGCGAGAACCGCTGGCGAATGAACTGCGGTTTGACATTGTTTATCACCAAATCTACACACACAACAAGGAGGGGCTGATTGCTGGGAGTTTGCATTGGTCGCGCTACATGGGGGACAGACAGTTGGGCTGGTTGGGTTTGCGCCCGGTTTGCGATACGATAATCGAATTCGATGCTTTCACGAGCGAGTATGAAACCCAGAACGGCCCGAAGCGATCGCCACTCGACCGATTGATTTACCAGCTAGAAATCATGGCGGCTCGTTACCGGATTGGCGATGGCACCGGAGGGACGTTTGTTGGGCCTGACTACAATTGCACTCAAGACTCCAATCAAGCTTTGTATGCAGCAATGCGGCAAATTGCTCGATCGCTTCTGTCTCTCCCAAATATCGAAGCATCGAAACAACAACACCCCGAAGAATTAGATAAATTAGATCAGTTAGAACAGTTGAGCAAGGAGTTAAAACGGCTGCTGTTGCCCTGTGGAACCGCACGCGCCGACTGGAAGAATCAAGATGAAGTTTTGGGCAGCACTTTAGAAGATCGTCCGCTGCAAAAGATTCGCCGAAGCCTGTTGAGTTGGCGCACAATTCTACCGCGTCTGACAAGCGATGAAGTGACTCAAGCCTTTCTCGAACAGGGTGGGGAAGCCTGGGTGTTGCGAACAAATCAGGTAGGAGGTTTTAATCGAGAGATTGAACCTGTGGCGCCGATGACTTTGTAGCCCACTTTCCACAGCCCACCTGCACCCATATATGAATGTTGGGTGCGGAATATGAAGTCAAAATTGTTGAAGAACAAAACATTGTTGTGTCCTTGTAGAAGTCGAGGTATTTTATGCACCTTACAACTGTCGCCGGCCCAGCGGGGCGACTCAATCTCACCGACACGGGCGCAGTAAGCGGCGCAGAACCACAAGCCATCCCCGTCCTGTTAGTACATGGTATGGCCTACGACATCGGAGTTTGGGACGAGACGATCGCACTTTTGCGAGCAAATCTCGGTCAAAACCAGCGCATTGTGGCGATCGACCTCCGGGGCCACGGCGCATCCGAACCGCCCGCAGATGGCGATTACAGCCCCGATAGCTGCGCCGCCGACATCATCGCCGTCCTCGACGCGCTGAATATCCCGCAAGTAGCCCTTATCGGGCACAGCTTCGGCGCCCTCGTCGTTCTCGCCACCGCCGACTGCGCGCCAACGCGCATCACCCGCGTCATCCTAGCCGATCCCCCCGGTGACTTTAACTACCTCCCACCATCCGTATACCAAGAACAGATGGTTCCCTTCCTCGCAGCGCTAGCGGGCGATGACTACCGCGCTGCGGCAGAGGAAAAGTTCGTCCAAGCCCTCGAAGGCGGTACTTCTGCGACGCGGGAAACTACGATCGCACGCCTTAACGCCACACCGCGCGATCGTCTAGTCGGTATGTACAAAGGTATGTTTGCTTACGATGCTGTCGGTGCGATCGATCGCATCCTTGCAACTCCGGGCGCGCGAATCGCAGCAGTGCTCGCACCGTCCAACTCCTGGCCCTTCAGCCTCCACCTACTCCGCCCCAAAATTGCCACCACCGTCATACCCGAAACCAGCCACTGGTTGCAGCTTGATGCGCCGGTTCCCTTCGCCGAAGCGGTGACAAATCAGTTGACAGTTGGCAGTTGACAGTTGGCAATTTTCATTGTCCACTGTCAGTAGTTAACCGAAAAATCAAGAAAAATTATGCCCCATTCTTTAATACTTCGCAGCTTTGTTGTTTTGACCAGTATTGCAGTTGCTTCTTTAACCACTTATCGAACAACCTCTGTGGCACAATCACCTCAAACAGCCGAATTCTATTTTATGGTTAATGACAAAGTAAAACCAGACCCGCGTGTGATTAAAATTAGCAGACATCCCTGTGGAAAGGCTGCACTTGCCCGCGTAACTTCTCTGCCAGATGTTGATACAAAAGGTTATTTAAGTTCGGACAAAGTGGTAGAAGTCGATCCTAGAAATAACAGAATCCAGCGATGGGCTAAACCAGTCGATTCTGCGATCGTTGCGATTGATGGCGATCGCATTCTAGTCGATGCTGATAAGAAGCTCTACTGGATTAAACCCTCGGGCAATTTCCAGCTTCAGCCCAATCAAATTGCAGCTAAAGAACCCATATTTGAAAGCCGCGTCAAAGACCATCCAGAGTTCAAAAATTCCGGCTATGCGGGTTTGTGGCGCTTTCAAGACCTAAAAACTGGAAAAACCAGAAAAATTATCTACGAAGCCAACTGTACTTAAAATAAGTCAATGCCAAAAGCACGACAGCAATCATCTAATAAAGTATCAAGTTCTCGAACAACTTTCCAGGGATTTCGACCTTTGAAAACAGCAGCGATCGCAGCTTCATAGGGATTTCTGCCAGTTTTTTTGACAGTCGCGATCGCCTCTTGGTTAGAAAATCCCCGCCCGCTAACCAACCAAGCAGCCAAAACCTGTCCTGTACGCCCGATTCCACCGCCACAGTGAACTACCACCCGATCGCCCGATCGATTTGCAGATGCCAAAAATGGTAAAATGCGATCGATTAAAATTTCGCGACTGGCCAATTCAAAATCGGCGATCGGAGCCCAGCAAACGCGATCGCACCCAAAAACATTTCGATAGCTTCCCAGCAAGTCAGAATAGCCCATCAGTTGCGTATCGGGAAGCAAGCAACAAACTCGATCGATCTTCTGGCATCGCATAAAATCAATCCAGCCAGCAACTTCGCGATCGCCGTATCCCGGTTTTGCCGCACCAAACACAATTAATTCATCCTCCGCAGCCGCCGCAAACTTGTACATCTTCTTTACCTTATTCTTTTTTATACCAATTGTCCAAATTTATGCAAAGCCATATTTATAGAGTGTATCGCCATCGATCATTCCCAAAACAAAGCCCAAATCTCATAGCAGCGACGACAATATTTGATAAAACAACCCGGACATTCACTCCGCCCAAATTTGTCTTGTAGCAAGCATTTTTCATGCTTAATATTACTGATTATTTCATTCTGGCCCTTTTTCATAGATTTGCATTTATTGAAATGTACCCATACCCATTGGGTACTCTTTTGTTATTTAAAATTACAGCATAAGTGACTAAATCGTTAAACACGACTATCCCTAAAAAAGCCAAAAGCTTTGTATGACATATTTTTTAGCCTTGATGCTTCAGTAATTAGTGCGACAAAACTTAAGTGGCTAGCTTAACTGTCTAACTGTCCTGGACATTCACCATAAATCAGGACAGAGTTGATATATAAGCGTGCAGCGTTAGATTTAAACAAATCAGGAAATCAACCTCATACTGTTTCAGTATTGCAGTATTTCCTATTGTTCCAATTTACATTTCACTCAAATTCACAGCAAAGTTTTGAGTGCAACACCTATCGCCGCACCTGGTATCTGCAAATTGCTACTCTAATTCACAAATTGCAGATAAGTTATTAACGGATCGTGGCGCTTGCTATCGCCCGATGCAGTTCAGACAAATTGATCATTGTTTTTGGAGAAATTTAAGATGGCTAACATTCCAGGTACTCCTAATAACGACTTACTAAATGGCACCCCTGACAATGATAGCCTCACAGGGTTGGCAGGCGACGACACACTCTACGGTAAAGCCGGAGACGATGAGCTTGATGGTGGTTCTGGTGCAGACAAAATGTATGGTGGTAGCGGTAATGATGCCTACTTTGTCGATAATATTGCTGACGTAGTTGTGGAGAATACTGCCGAAGGTATTGACAGAGTAGAATCCACCGTCAGCTACACTTTGGGAGCAAACGTCGAAGACCTTTTTTTGAAAGGAACCGCTGCCATTGACGGCACGGGCAACAACGCCCATAATGCTATGGTAGGCAACGATGCCAACAACTCGATGTATGGTTTGGGCGATCGCGACTACTTATTTGGTGCAGGCGGTAACGACTTCCTAAATGGTGGCGATGGAGACGACCAAATCTATGGTGGTACCGGAGACGACCAACTCTATGGTGGTGCTGGTGCCGACGAAATGTTTGGTGGTACAGGTAATGACCAATTCCTGGTTGATAATGTTGGTGATTTAGTTACCGAGAAACCAGGTGAAGGTACTGATACCGTAGTCACTTCCACTATCAGCTATACCTTGGGTGCAAACGTCGAAAACCTGACTTTGAGTGATACTGCTGATATCGATGGCACCGGTAACGACTTGAATAATTATATTCTGGGTAACGCCGGCAAGAACTTCATCAAAGGTGAGAGTGGAGACGATCTAATCAATGGTAGAGGTGGCAAAGATATCATTCTTGGTGGTGATGGATATGACACGCTTTTAGGTGATGCTGGAAATGACAACCTACAAGGCATGAAGGGTAACGATATCCTCTACGGCAACGATGATAATGACCAACTTTCCGGTGGTGGTGGTAACGACATCCTCTATGGCGGTAATGGTAATGATGTCTTAGTTGGTGGTGGCGATCTCGATCCTGCCGGCAATAACATTCTTTGGGGCGGTGCAGGCGCAGATGGATTCAGATTCTATTTTGTTCCCACAGGGATTGACACCATCAAAGACTTCCAGAAGAGTGAAGTTGACAAAATTGAAATTCACCGAAGTTTTGGCGCTACTTCTCTCGACCAATTCAGCTATAACAGCAATACTGGTGCTGTCTTGTTCGGCCAAGTTCAGTTTGCAACTCTTGAGAATAAGCCAGCAGGCTTCTCAGTACAACAGGATATTATTCTATTGCCATGAGGATGAATTGACTTTTATCTGAGTTCAACAGTGATATCAATTCCGGTTGCACTCCTTATGATATAGAGGACACGGCAGTGCCTTTTCCCCGCGTTCAATTGTAGGGAGACGGCACTGCCGTGTCGAAAGCTGTGGGTAATATATTAATTCCAGTGCAACCGGAATTGATATTATGTCAAGTCTGTTTAACTGAGATATTGTACCTTTCTGAATAACAGGCTTTCCGGCCTGTTCCACAAAGAATTAATTTTCTTGTGGGTTGGATTGAAGCATAAAATCTAACATTTATATGGCGTTGAGTTTCGTCCCTAAACCCAACCTACACAGGTTATTTTATCCGTGATGCTTAGCAATTACGGAGCCAACTCTGAGAGTACCCAATGGGTACTCTTTTCTGTTTTTAGATTACAGCATAAGTGACCGAATCGCTAAATACAACCGTTGATAAAAAAACTAAAAGGTTTTTCTGGCATAGCTTTCAAGCTTCATTTTTTGCTGGTTTTTGGCGGATGGCTTAAATGGCTAACTTAACTGTCTAACTGTCCTGGACGTTTGCTGTCAGTCAGGACAAAGTTGATATATCAGATGCAGCGTTAGATTTCAATTAATTAGGAAATTAATCCCATGCTGCTTAAACATCTAGGTTCTTAACTTTGAGAACTAGATAAAACAAGGAAACAAACTTCAAAATCAAGGAGAAACTTCGATGACTGATATTAGAGGTTCAATGTACGCCGACACTTTGAATGGTGGTGCCGACAAGGATACTATCTCTGGCGAAGCGGGCGACGACTTGATATTTGGCTGGGAGGGCAACGATAAGGGTTATGGGGGTCTTGGGAATGATACCTTGTACGGATACTCTGGCAATGACACCCTCTTAGGTGATGAGAATAATGACCAAATCTATGGCCAAGATGGCATGGATAGCATCTTGGGGGGTGAAGGTGATGATTACCTCAATGGTGGTGACATTTGGTGGCGACCTGGCAACGATTCTGCCGATATACTCAAGGGCGAGGGGGGCAACGATACCTTAGATGGTTGGTATGGCAACGATACCCTTTACGGTGGATATGGCAACGACGAATTGGCTGGCTCCTTTGGCAATGACTACCTCGACGGTGGTTATGGCAACGATAGGCTTGGTGGTGAGCCTGGTAACGACACGCTTATAGGGGGTCCTGGAGCAGATATGTTCATTTCTTACTCACCTTATGACGGCGTTGATGTAATCAGAGACTTTCACCCCTGGGAGGTTGATAAACTCAACATCTCCAAGAGTGGATATGGTGGAATATCCTCAACCGAGGGATTTAACTACAACCAGAGCACTGGCGCGTTGAACTTCTTTACTATTCCGGTTGCAAGGTTGCAGGTTGGTAGTGGATTTGTTCCCAATCGAGATATCACCTTGGTTGTTTAGGACTCCTCGTCCTTGCTAGGAGTTGTGGATCAACTTGATTTTTCATAGGCAAAACCTACGAAAAATCAAGCCCTGTTCAGGCTAATTTCCGATCGCCCCCAAGACCTCCAATATGGCTTCCTGAGCTTGTGTAATGCCCGTAACTCCGGTAATATTCATACCTTCATAGGGGCGATCGACTTTACGGTGAGGCCGGCAACGACATCTTAGATGGTTTGACTGGTAACGACTCGACTTTACCTATTTGTTTAACTCCAAAGGCTGTAATTATTTGACTTTCGATTGTTGTTAAACAATTCTATTTTCATCACTTCAATGACAACTTTTTATCAGGTAAGACATCATGGCTTTACAAACAGATCCATCCGAGCCGCGTCGCTTAATTGGCGACAATACATCCGAACAAGTTTTTTTGTCGATCGCAGATACCAATAATTTTCCTTTGGGAGTCTGGATGCTCGGAGGGGACGATACAGTCAACATTTCAGCAGCTAACAATTTGGTGTATGGCAATGAAGGAGAAGACGTTCTCAGGGGAAACTCGGGTAACGATTCCTTATTTGGAGGCAGGGGGAAAGACTTACTAGGTGGAGAGGCTGGAAATGACTATCTCAGCGGAGGGCAAGATGCAGATTTGATTTATGGGTTTGGGGGAAACGATATTTTATTGGGCGGTAGAGGCAATGATTTCTTAGTTAGCGGTAATGGGTATGACACTCTTATTGGGGGTGTGGGGCGAGATATTTTATTTGGATTTGATGACAATCTTTCTGGCCATAAAATCGGCAGCAACTTGTATGTTTTGCAAGCAGAACCCGGAGTTACAGATATCAATAATGCGGATCTGATTAGCCTTTTCAAGGTTGGTTTCGATCGAATTGGATTAGCAGGAGGTTTGACTGCTAGCGATGTAGTTTTGGAAAACCTGACAAATGTGACAATTGTATTGGGGTTTGACTGGCCACAAGTTTTAAAAGACCAAAATCTGACAGGTTTACTCAATCCTGACCCTATTGTAACGACAGGAACTCTCATCAAAATTAAAAATTCCGGCAATATATTAGGTTTTGTTGATGGTGTAACTTCGGCACAGCTTCAAGACAATATCATCTCGGTTCAAGGATTCTAATTGCCAATAACAAGATGGTACTCTTGACCGGACAGAATCACTTTGTCCGGTTGGATCGGTTGCGTCCTAATAATCTGGGCGAAGCATTAGGATACAAATCTAATTGAATTTATTTCACAAATAATCGCCCGAATGCTTCTCCCCTACAACTCTTAACTGTCAACTATCAACTGTAAACTGTAAACTGTTTGCCGATCGCCCCCAAGACCTCCAATGTGGCTTTCTGAGCTTGTGTAATGCCCGTAACTCCGGTAATATTTATACCTTCATAGGGGCGATCGGCTCTGAGAGTTCTCAAACAGTCACCGGTGTTGACATCCCAAAGCTTAATCGTCTCATCAGCACTGCTGCTTGCCAGAACGAAGTCGCGATTTTTTGCCTCATCCCAGACAACAGGACGCCAAGCAACTGACCAAACCTGACTGGCGTGGCCCTCTAGAATTTTCAAGCATTCTCCCGCGCCCACATCCCACAGTCGAATAGTTCGATCGTGCGAACAACTAGCCAGCATTTCACCGTCGGGACTCCACACCACCGCCCTTACCCTATTGCTGTGTCCCTGCAAAATTTTCAGACACTTACCAGTGTTGCTATCCCAAAGTCGGATGCTTCCATTGTGCGAACCACTAGCAAGGGTTTTGCCATCAGGACTCCAAGCTACAGATTCCACCCAGTTTTGATGTCCCTGCAAGATATTTAAGCATTCGCCGCTGCTGCTATCCCAGAGTCGAATAGTTCGATCGTTACCACCACTAGCAAGGGTTTTACCATCGGGACTCCAGGCTACAGTCCCAATCCAATGGCTATGTCCCTGCAAGATTTGCAGGCATTTCCCCTGTTGAATATCCCACAACCGAATGTTCAAGTCGCCCGCGGCACTCGCGAGAATTTGACTGTTGGGACTCCAAGCGACAGCCCATACCCAGGCTGCATGACCTTGCAGAGTTGTCAAGCATTCGCCGCTGCTGGGATGCCAAAGCCTGATATCGCAGTCATCCGAACCACTGGTGAGGATACTGCCATCGGGACTCCAAGCTAAACTCCAAATCCAATTGCGACGCCCCTGCAACATTTTCAAACACAATCCTGTATCGGGATTCCACAACCGAATCCGACTATCGGCGCTGCTACTGGCAAGGGTGCGCCCATCGGGACTCCAAGCTGCCGCAAACATGGAATTGCTGTATCCCTGTAAGGTTTTGAAACTGCGGCAGTCACTCGATCGATCGCCGTATACTTCCCACAGTCGCACGGTTTGGTCGTGGGAACCGCTGGCGATCGTTTTCCCGTTGGCACTCCAAGCCACAGTCACAGACCAAATCGAGTTAGTGTGTCCCTCTAAGGTTTGCAAACATTGACCGATCGCTGTATCCCAGATTGTGATGTTATCGCCTCCACTAGCACTGGCCAGCATTTTGCTATCGGGACTCCAAGCGACTGAGAATACACCAGAATCATATTTTTGTATGGTTTGGAGACATTCACCGCGATCGGCATCCCAAATCTTCACGCTGCGATCTTCACTGCCTGTGGCTAGTAGTTTTCCATCGGAAGTCCAAGCAATAGACCAAATTCCGTGGGTATGTCCAGATAAGATGTTGAGGCACTCACCGCTTTGGATATCCCAGAGTCGAACGGTTCGATCCCAGGAGGAACTGGCTAGGATTTGACCGTCAGGACTCCAAGCAACACAGGAAATCCGATGGCTATGTCCCTGGAAGATTTTGACACATTCTTCGGTACGAGTATCCCAGAGTCGAATTTCGCGATCGTCCCCACTAGCAAGGAGATGTCCGTTGGGCCACCATGCCAATGTTCTGACAGTAGCCTGATGTCCTTGCAAAATTGCCAAACAATTGCCAGATTCAATATCCCAAAGCCTGATGCTGCGATCTTCACCCCCACTGGCTAGGATTTGACCGTCTGGACTCCACGCAACCGCCCAAACCCAACCAAAATGCTCTCTAAATATCCCTCTCGGTTGTCCGTCAGCAACCTGCCAAACTGACACTGTATTGTTGCTATCTCCGATCGCCAGTAGTTGACTGTCCGGGCTGAAAGCAACTCTTAAAATGCTGCCAAACGGTTGAGTAAACCGGGATTTGGACAGGTCAGAATGGGCGAAATTAACTCGATGGAGATTCGCATCCTGAAAATCTGCTTGCCAAATACTGAGATAGGAAAAATCGCAATCGCTCAAGTCAACTTCCAGATAGCGCAACAGATTGATCATGTTACCGCCCGCATATCCAGTTTGATTGGGACACTCGGTTTGCAGGCGATATAAGATTTGATGCAATTGATAAACAAGGTCTTTTTTTGAACCAAACTGGTTCAGCAACCGGGCGACTAGCGGCGTTACAATTACGCGAATTTGGCTGTCTCGAATATAGTCTTTGTCCTGTACTTTCATCAGGGCATAGGTTTGCAGCACGGAAGTTGGGGACAAGGGAGTAGAGGATAAGCTGTCTGCAATTTCATCACAAACTCGATCGATCAGCGTCTGCGTGATATATTCCATCACCACAGGCTGTAATGTAAACTGACCTGCGTTAGTTTCAATCAACGATCGCCATTTCAAATTTTGCAGGGCTTCCATCAACTGCGTTTGGGATATGCCAGCATTTAAATCTTCTCGAAGTTGGGCAAAAGAAACCCATTCACGATCGATCGCCAACCAGCACATGACGTGATTCTCTAAGCTGGAAAGACGACTGCATTGTTGTTGAATTAAATCTGAAACATCACCAAATACAGTAACGTTTTGTGCTAGGAAAAGAGCAATATTGCCGCTGAACAAATCTCGAATGGTGGTGGCAACGATTTTTAATGCTAGGGGATTGCATCGATAGCGATCGCACAAATCCTGTTTTTGACTCTCCGAGCCAGTTAATTCCGTCGCCTTAATCAATGCTTGGGAGGCTTCTGGAGAACCGCCCAAGGAAAAGCCCTGTACTGCCAAGTCGCCCGCTTCCGATTGAGCAAATTGATGGCATTTTTCGCGGGTGGTTAACACCAAACAGCTTTGATGGCGAGTTTCGGCCACCGCGCGCAACATTTCTCCGTAAGCTTCATAGCCGGGACGATATTGTCCACTCTGATTCCCAGGTTGTGACAGGCTTTCGGTATTATCGATCACCAGCAGACAGCGATGATTCTGTAGACACTGAATCAAGCTGCTAATTTCTGCTTTTGTATCCTGTTGTCCTGAGAGAAATGAGACTAATTCTGCTAAGAAAGTTTCCGGCGGCGGGGCATTGCGGAGACTTCGCCAAATGACGTAGGTAAATTGGTTTTGTAGCTGTTCTGCCAGTTTGACAGATAAAGCCGTTTTGCCGATGCCACCAATCCCAAAAATACACACCAACCGACAATTATCTTGCAGAATCCATTGGGTGAGGGTGGTAAGTTCTGCGGTACGCCCGTAAAAGCGGGAAACATCTATGGCTTCTCCCCAATTTTGGGCGATCGACTTTACGGGCTGCCTTTCTGCTGCTGTTGGCTCTGGCTGGATGTAGTCTTGGTCGGTTATAGTCAGGTTAAAGGCGCGAAATAGCTCTTCTAGGGTTTGGCGATCGACTGCTGCTTTGCCACTTCGCAGCCGTCCGATCGATCGAGCACTGAGCCCTGTCAAATCGCTTAATCGCTCTAATGTGTAAGCATAACCGCCATTTTCAGCAATGGCTAATTGTTCCTGAGTATTCTGGAGACGCTGTAAACCCCAATCTGAAAGAATCACGCCTCGGCGCTTGCGCTTTTGCGGCAGTTTAGTCATATCTTAACTATTTCAACTATTCCAACTTGAACTCAGACTTGTTGTTACATTCGTAGTTTCATTTAACCGCAGTAAGATTCGATCGCGCGTGCGGGCTGAAGTCCGCACTAAAAACCGTTTTTGTTATGGTAATCAACCATACATGATATCAACTGCCAACTGCCAACTGCCAACTGTCAACTGCCAACTGCCAACTGTCAACTGTTTTTAAAGCTTGTCATATCTAAAATCCAAATTCAACCCGTCATTTGCCGTAGTCAATTGTTACAAAAAAGATACAGAACTCATGTAGATAAGGCTACTTCTCCTGGAAACTCGTATTACCAGAAAGAATTGGTTTAAAGCCGGAACCCTTAAAGGCGAGAAATTAAAATCCGACTATTCATTACTCCAATCCTCTTCCTTCCAGATAGAGGTCGCCCTCATCTGTCATCTGTCAACTGTCAACTGAATGCAGATCAAGTCCAGATGATTAGTGATTATTTGATCAGGGAAAATGCAACACTTAACTCAGAATGATTTTAAAATTTTTTCAGGATGCCTACAGGAACTATACAAAACTTGCAGCGTTGAAGATTTCTCATCTCATCTGCTTTCAATAGTCTCGAAGGTTATTTCCGCAGTAGATTACACCTACACGACGCTTTCCTTCGAGAACAGCAAGACTACCACCCTCGACTATAAACTTGCCCCTGGGTTCGATCGCCTTGATACAGTAAATTTTGAGAAAGTTGCCCACCAGCATTTTTACGAAAACCCTCTAGTTGGTAATTATCTACGAACTCGTGACCATCGAGCGCATAAGGTTTCAGACTTCTTAAACGAGCAGCAACTGCATCGTTTGGAAGGACTGTATGGAAAGCTCATGCAGCCTAGAGGAATCAAGGATCTGATTGCAGTTTCACTACCTCTTACTTTGGCTGCTAAATCTGCGAGCAAGCTCTACTCTGGACAAGATGATATTATTGCGATTACACTTTTGGGAGACCGGATTTTCACTGAGCGCGATCGCTATTTATTCAACTTATTGCACCCTCATTTGGTACAAGCCCAACAAAACATGAATCAGTTTACCCAGATCGAACAGGATTGGGTACAACAGCGTCATACTCTGGAGGCCTTGGGAATTATTTCTCTCAACGGAGATGGGCAAGTTCAATTCATGAGCGAACGAGCTTTACATTGGCTAAAAAAGTATTTTCAAACCTCACAATTTTCAACAAAATGTTTGCCAGACAATTTGCAGCGATGGGTTAAATATCAGTTGTCGCTGGTAACACCAAATGATGAAATTCCTGCACCTCATTTACCACTAAAACTAGAGCTAGCAGGAAAAAAATTAGTTGTACGTTTTATGACTGAGCAACCGCTGGAAAAATATCTATTGTTGCTTGAAGAACAGGAGTTTTTTACTCTATCATCCCTATCTTTGGAATTTCTAGGGTTGACCAAGCGGGAAACAGAAGTGTTATTTGAGGTGACGCAAGGTAAGACTAATCCAGAAATTGCGGCAAAACTGAGCATTAGCGTTGGTACAGTCAGAAAGTATTTAGAACATATATATTCAAAGCTGGGAGTAAAAACTCGCGGGGAAGCTGTAGTAAATATTTTGAAACAGCTTGGGAAACTGCGTTAAACTTGGAATTTACTGATTTTATTCCCAAAAGAGTTGTTAGGATGGATAATAATTCGGACTTTTTAGTAGAATCGGCTCACTTCCCAAAATATATTTTTATATTTCTTTTGTTACTTTACATATTTAAAAATTATGTCAATTCTTGTTGAGCCAGAATATTCTAATCCGATGGCCCAGACTAATGACGACTCGGATCGCAATTACGATCGCAATTACCGTTATTCCTCAAGAAAACAGGCGTTACGTTAGAATTAGTCATGGCCAATTATTCAATCGAAAATCTCCAATCCCAAATCCCAAATAGCATGAGTCTTAGCTTGCGAACAGTCAATGCTACCAGATATGTCACTCCTTTACGCGAGGGCGGTTCGCTACCGGC
Source organism: Microcoleus sp. A2-C3 (assembly GCF_036706065.1). NCBI lineage: Bacteria > Bacillati > Cyanobacteriota > Cyanophyceae > Oscillatoriales > Microcoleaceae > Microcoleus > Microcoleus sp. A2-C3. Next base: position 45,797 of record NZ_JAUBVX010000038.1, read on the forward strand.
GATCGTCGAAGCCGACGATGATGGTATGTACGTACTCAAATTTCGCGGTGCCGGTCAGGGAGTAAAATCTTTAATTGCGGAGTTAGTAGCCGGGGAAATTGCGCGCGCCTGCGGGCTACCAATCCCCGAACTCGTGTTGGTGGAACTCGATCCCGAACTCGCCCGCACTGAACCAGACCCGGAAATTCAAGATTTAATTCGCGCTAGTGCAGGCCTAAACCTCGCCCTCGACTATCTTCCCGGTTCCATCACCTTTGACCCCGTAGCGGGCAAATCTGATGCGGATCTGGCCTCGGAAATTGTCTGGTTCGATGCTTTTGTCACCAACATCGATCGCACGCCGCGCAATGCAAATATGCTGGTATGGCACCGCCGGCTGTGGCTGATAGATCACGGTGCGGCGATGTATTTCCACCACACTTGGAAAGATTATCTTTCGCGCAGTCGCGATCGTTTTTCCCCAATTAAAGACCACGTTCTGCTGCGTTTTGCGAGCAATCTGGAATCTGCAAACTTCAAGATGACTCAGATGTTAACGCCAGAAATCATTCGCAACATCGTTCAACTGATTCCCGATGTTTGGCTGGTGGAAAATTCCCCTTTCACCGACAGCAACCAACATCGCGATGCTTATATTGAGTACCTACTAAATCGGCTAGAATCAACACATATTTTTTTGGAGGAAGCGATTAGTGCCCGATCGATGTCTGTATGATTATGCCATTATCCGCGTCGTTCCCAAAGTCGATCGCGAAGAGTTTATCAACGTCGGGGCGATCGTTTCTTGCGGTACCAAAAAATTTCTCGAAGCCCGGATCGAAATTGACGAAGAGCGCTTGAGGGCGATCGACTCAACCTTGGATCTGGAACTGATTCGCAACCACCTAGCCGTCATTCCCGTCATTTGTGCGGGCGGCCCGGAATCTGGCGCGATCGGTCAACTTCCCCACAGAGAGCGCTTTCACTGGCTCGTAGCGCCCCGCAGCACGATCGTTCAAACATCAAGGGTACACACTGGTTTGTGCGAAAATCTCCCAAGCGCGATCGAACATTTGCTCAATACAATGGTGCGATAGTTTCGCAAGGTAAAAAAATGATCCAAATCGAACAGACAAATATGACTGTCCCTCTCTGGGGTTTAGTAATTTTCATCCTGTGGACGATCGCAGTTGTAGTCATGCTGCTGACAGTCAGGATTCGGCATCTATCTGCCGGCGGTTCTCCCAAAGATTTCGGCACACCAAACGATGAAAGTTTGCTGTGGCGACTATTTCGAGTACAATCCAACTTGGTAGAAAACCTGCCTTTGTATTTGGGAGTTGTTTTCCTGCTAACAGTTAGGGGCGTCTCAGGAACAGTCGTAGATTCGCTAATTGTTGCCTACATCCTATTTCGGCTGGTGCATTCAATGGTTCACATCGCTGGCCTCGATCCCAAGTTTCGGATTGTGAGTTTAGCAATTCAGTTAAGCTGCTTGGTAGCCTTGACTGTGATGGCAGTTTTGTAGTTGATGACTTACACAACGATCGCATATATTGTAGGGTGCGTCAAGCCCACAATCTAATTATTTCGCACGCAGCCTAAGTCTGACGCACCTTACTTACAAGTCGATCGATCGTCTAAAATTACTGTCTGTGATTTTGCTAACCAACCTCAATTATCGAATTTTATGAACCGAATCATGCGGGCGATCGCTCTAATTGTAATTGTATTAAGCTGCATTACTGCTGTTTTAGTTCAGACATAGCAATCGGCCTTAACCGCACCAAATCCAGCCCTGGAATCTCCGCGCGGCGCAGGAGATATCGCTCAAACAACCAATTTTGGAAGGCACTTTCAAGATTTAGGAGTAGAAGGCTCGATCGCCATTTACGACTTGAATAGCGATCGGCTTTACCAACACAACCCGCAGCGTAACAGCACAGATTTTTTACCCGCATCTACATTAGGACTTACGCATTGACAAAAAACATGATCTATGCACTCTCGGTCATAGCATCACTCTGAAGGTTCGCCAAAATATGCTCACGTATAACTAAAGTGAACATATTTCTTTGTACTTGATACCAATTACCAATTATCTTTTCAGACCGCATCCACTCCAATTTAACAAATGCTTGAAGTGAACAAAATATATGAGTTTTGATTGCATTGGTATCTCTAACCATGAACCGACAAATTCCACAGACTTGTTTGATTGCTCTATGAAAGTTTTCAATGCCCCAATGAATATCATGAATTGTGACAAATTGACTTCTAGTTGTTTCTCCGAGTTTTTCCGAGTTTGGCAAATATAAAATATAGTGTCTAGAGTCGTCTTTTTTGAACACTTTCCTAAACAATTTTATAAATCCAAATTCTTTCAAATGAGTGATTATTCCTTCATCTGGAATGTCCACAATCCCTACTGCACAATACTTTTGGGGTTCACTTGAGATAGTTCTATTCTTTTTAACGGCGAATAAAAAATCCAATTTCTGGTTTCTGAGAAATTTTAAATTTTCTACTCCTGAATACCAACTATCACCCGTCACTATTTTTGGTTTCACCCCCCAATTCATGATTTCCGTCATCATTTCTCTAAAATATTGATTTTTTGTTTTCCCCTCTTCTCGATCATATATTCTATAATTGATCGGGACTGAATTACCATTAATATCACTATAATACAGGGTGATTAAGTTTAATCCTATCATCGTTTTATGGTATTTTCCAGACCAAAAACGACCCATTAGTTTTGATTTTTTGGGGTCGCTATAAGGTTTTCCTATTACTGTATCATCAATACTCAGTATGCCTCCTTCTAAGTTGATAATCTTCCGAGCTGTCTCGAATAAATCTTTCGGTTCATATCTTTCTCTTAATAAAAAGCGATTGATAGAATCATGCGAAACATCTCCCAATATCTCTGCTAATCTATTACACCCCCCAAACTTTGGTTCTAAGAGCAAAAATAAAATATACTTTTCTCTATTGCATTGTGCTGTCGAGGGTTTGGTAGTTTTTCTCATTGTCAAATACCTGTTTCTAGACCACTCATATTTATCAATGCACTATTTTGTGATTTTGTCAATGCGTAAGTCCTATACATTTAAAATTCTCAACTCCCTGATTTCCTTAGAAACAGGCGTAATTTCCAATGAACTTGCAATTCTCACTTGGGATGGAATTCAAAGGCAAATTCCCGCCTGGAATCGAGACTTGAATATGAGAGAAGCTATCAAACTTTCCGCCGTCTGGTTTTACCAAGTTCTCGCGCGCCGAGTCGGACACGAACAAATGCAAAAATGGGTAGCCAAAGCCGATTATGGCAACCAAAACATTGGCAAAAAAGATGATATTGATAAATTTTGGTTAGAAGGAGAACTACGAATCACACCCAACCAGCAAATTCAATTTTTGCGCCGTCTCCACAAAAACGACTTACCCTTTTCCGAGCGATCGATCTCTCTAGTTAAAGACATCATGATTGTCGAACAAACTCCCGATTACACAATCAGGGCAAAAACAGGCTGGGCAGTTTTTGGAGAACAAACAAAGCCTCAACTTGGCTGGTATGTCGGTTATTTAGAGAAGAATAAAAATGCTTATTTTTTTGCCACAAACATTGACATTCGCAGTACAAACGATGGAGCAGCCAGAATCGAGTTAACGCGCCGTTGCTTCAAAGATATGGGGCTGCTGTAAATGCGTTATCTGTTCTCTAATCACAAACCTGTAGATAATTCTTCTAAAATCTTACCCTCTCATATCTTGAAAAACATCTGCGTGTATCTGTGTTAATCTGCCTCGATCTGCGGTTTCCCCATTGCTCAAAAAATCACGCAATAAGTTTACCAATTATTAATTACCTTTTTCCCAACCTTACCATAAATCAAAATATTTTTAAAACTTAACAATTTAGGCTCTTTGATAATTAACAATTAAACTAGCCCAAATTTCAAGCTGGACAAGGACTTGATTTACTTTTTTATATATTTGTTCAGATATTTTTACTAATTTAGCTATTGATTTAGCATAGTAAGTAAGGAAGAACCGAAATTTGTCTAGCCTCAAAGGTTATATCAATGGGCTGATTAAATACACGACATGGCGATGAAATACAGGACACGGCCTTGCCTATTGGTGTCAACTTGAGCCTAAAAACCTTTGTATCTCTCGTTTATAGCAGAGGCCAGATCCCCCTAAATCCCCCTTAAGAAGGGGGACTTTGAAAAGAATCTTGTCCCCCCCCCTTGAGAAGGGGCGCTAGGCAGGATCGACGCTTAATCGCTAGACAGAAAACTCGCACTACGTTTGAGGTTAAGTTGACACCAATAGGAAATGCCGTGTCCCTACCCGATATCGATATTTCCAGCAATTTCATCCGTCAGTCAGTCCCGCTTGAAAAATCTGTTGCACCGTCAATTTCAACTCTGGAAAAGCTGCGGATTGGATACGATCATCTCCCCGAAATTGGATGATTTCATACTCGTCATCAACTAATTGATAAACCGATATTGTCGGTTGTTTGGGATTCCCAATAAATCGACGGCTGCCCAAACCAAGATAATCCACAATCCAATATTCTGGAATGTCCATTAGTTCATAATCGCCAACTTTCAGTAGGTAATCATTTTGCCAATTGGTGCTAACAACTTCGACAATGAGCGGAATTGATGCCCCTTGAGTCACTGTTGAGAACTTGTTCCACAGAGGTTCTGACTCTAAATTGGCTTCATTTAAGATCAGAATATCAGGTTCATAAGCAGATTTAGAATCGGGAGGCTTAACTAATGGTTGTTTGGGGATGAAATACGGAAGGTTTAATCGATCGAATTCCACGGTCAATTTTCTTGCTGAAAAACCGATCACTTTCTCATGTCTTCCTAATGGCTGTGACCTTTCAACAATTACTCCGTTGTGCAGTTCGTAATGTCCGTTTTCGGGTTTCCAGTCCAGAAATTCTTCAAAGGTTACTGGTTTAGTTGCAGTTTGAATCATGGCGACAATTTAAAGATTAATTGATTGTACAATTTATTGAGACGCGCTATCTATCTATCTATCTATCTATCTATCTATCTATCTATCTATCTATATTGTATGTCATTGCGCTTCGAGAAAGCAATCTCAGTCTTGGCGATTGCTTCGTTCCTGACAATGACACTGCTGTTTCACTCGTTACAGGCTGGGAACCAGTTAATTCAGAGGACTGAAGTCCGAACGATCGAACCTTATTACCATTTGATTAATTGTGCATCTTGATTGAAAAACTTCCGGCACAATCCCTCAGTCAATAACAGAGTTGCGATTAAAGTTGCCAGCGCTAATACAAACATAATCAAAATCTGGTAAGATGCTGCATCCAAAGGACTGACACCGCTCAGCATTTGACCTGTCATCATTCCCGGCAATGTCACAATTCCTACGACTGTCATTGTGTTTAATGTGGGGATTAATCCAGCTTTGATCGCATCTTTGCGGTACTGTTTTACTGCTTGCTGCGGTGTAGATCCTAAACTTAAATGGGTTTCTATTTCTAACTGGCTGCTGTTAACTGTACTGACAAGTCTTTCGCCCGCGATCGCCCCAGAGTTCATCGCATTGCCCAAAATCATCCCCGCTAAGGGAATCAGGTATTGCGGTTCGTACCAGGGGTCAGGTTGCAAAATTAGCAAGTTTGTATAGCCCAAAGTAAACGCCGTACTGATCAAAATTGAGCCGGAAACCAACGGCAGTAAATGCTTGATTTTTTTGCTGATGCGGTTGCTGGCCACCATGCTAGCCGTTGTCAGCATGATTGCTAACACTGCTAACACCAGCCAAGGATTTTTCCCCTCCGGCGCAAACACCACGGCGAGCACGTAGCCGACTCCGATTAGCTGGATCAGGGTGCGCCCCGCCGCGATCGCGATCGCCCCTTCCAACCCCAATCCCTGCCACGCCGAAAGCCCGATCGCGATCGCCACCATCCCCAAAGCCCAACCCAAATCAATCAAATCTAGCTGAATTAACACACGCGCTCTCTTTCGATAAAGTGATTGTTTGCCCGTCCAACTATAAGATATTTGAATAAAGGTTTCTGAAAAACATTTTTACTGTAAAAATTTGCTTTGATAATGGTTGCAATTTGTGGTGTCAAGAGTGAATAACGTTCCCCCCCTCGACTTAACCCAGCAGTACGCCCAGATTGGCGACGAGATCAGCGCTGCGGTGCAAAAAGTGCTCGCCTCTGGCGGCTACGTAGGCGGCCCAGCCGTCAAGAGTTTTGAGCAAGAGTTTGCCGACTATATCGGCGTTTCCGACTGCGTTGGCTGCAACTCCGGCACCGATGCCCTGATTTTGGCCTTGCGAGCTCTCAAAATTGGCCCCGGCGATGAAGTGATTACCACTTCTTTTACCTTTTTCGCTTCGGCTGAGACAATTAGCGCTGTGGGTGCAACTCCCGTATTTGTCGATATTGACAGCGCAACTTTGAATCTGGATGTCGAACTCATCGAAGCGGCAATTACTGAAAAAACTAAGGCAATTATGCCGGTGCACATCTTCGGACAACCCACAGATATGACTCGGTTGATGGAAATTGCCACCAAGCATAATTTAGCGGTAATCGAAGATTGCGCCCAGTCTGTCGGCGCCGAGTGGCAGTCTCGAAAAGTCGGCAGCATCGGCCATATCGGCTGTTTCAGCTTTTATCCGACCAAAAACCTAGGCGCTTGCGGTGACGGCGGCGCGGTGACGACAAATGATCGGGCCCTCGCAGCTTCCATGCGAATGCTCAAGGAACACGGTCAGTCTTCTCGGTATTTTTATGAAGAAATCGGCTACAACAGCCGTCTGGATGCCCTACAAGCGGTGATTCTCAGCATTAAATTGCGGTATCTCGACGGTTGGAACTCCCAAAGGCGATCGATCGCGACAGTTTACGGCGAATGTCTCTCCCGCGTGCCCGGAGTTGCAGTCCCCAAGGAATTGCCAGCCGCCAAGGGAGTTTGGAATCAATACACAATTCGGCTGACAAGTCAAGAAGACGAGCCCAATTCCTCTGGCAATTTCCGGGACTTGATGCGGACTAAGTTGCAGGAATCTGGCATCGGTTCGATGGTCTACTATCCGTTACCTTTGCACCTGCAACCTGTTTACAAATCTTTGGGTTATCAAGCCGGTCAGTTGCCTGTGGCTGAGCAAGTTTGTCGCGAAGTCTTGTCTTTGCCGATGTTCCCGGAACTGACCAGGGATCAACAAGAGCGGGCGATTTATGGGCTGAAAGATTGTTTGGCACAGGGCGGATAGGATTTAGTAGGTTTTGTGCGATCGCCCGATCGACAAAAACGCTTTCCTGACATAGGAATTACAGCGTTGCAGTGCCGTACTGTTTCTGCGATCGGGGAAATCTGTTAAGTATTTTGACCGATCACTTGTACTTTTATGTACTATAATTTTAATGAAAAGAAACAAATTTAGGCTGGCAATCCGCCTTCAACGGGTGCATTTTCCGCTCGCCTAAAATTTGCGATCGGTCAATGATGAAGAAGGAAAAAGGAAAAAGGAAGAGGGAAGAAGGAAGAAGGAAGAAGGAAGAAGGAAGAGGGAAGAATAAAGAATGTTTGAACTTTCGACTTCCCATCCCCGATGCCCGATGCCCGATGCCCGATGCCCGATGCCCAATTCTCAATTCTCAATTTAACCTGTAATTTTCATAAAATCAGAGGAAAATAAACGAGTGCCTCAGTATCAATTCACTCAGGCTAGACGCTACGATCCACAAGCGATCGCTCAGTATTACCGCAACCGTCCTTGGAAAGCAATTTGGCGAGCAATTACTGTTATTTGGTCTTTTGCAGGCTTCGTGCTGGGGATGCTGTGGGACAGTTGGCAGCACGAAGTCGCAGCACACCAGCCGGAACGCGCCACCCACCTACGACAAATACTCACTCGCTTGGGCCCCACTTTCATTAAAGTTGGCCAAGCACTCTCTACTAGACCAGACTTAATCCGCAAAGACTTTCTCCAAGAATTGATCAAACTTCAGGATCAATTGCCGCCCTTTGACTCAGTGCGGGCTTTCAAGATTATTGAAGCAGAACTCGATCGCAAAATTAGCGAAATGTACAGCGAAATATCCTCCGAACCTGTCGCCGCCGCCAGTCTCGGTCAAGTATATCAAGCCCGTTTAATCACCGGAGAAGAAGTCGCAGTTAAGGTTCAACGACCGAATTTGCTGCCCGTCTTGAGCCTTGACCTTTACTTAATGCGCTGGGCTGCTGGATGGATTGGCCCCTTGCTGCCGCTGAATCTCGGCCACGACCTCTCTTTAATAGTCGATGAATTCGGCATTAAACTATTCGAGGAAATTGATTATATCAATGAAGGCCGCAACGCCGAGAAATTTGCGACAAATTTTGCCGATGACCCGACAGTAAAAGTTCCGAGTATTTACTGGCGCTATACTTCAAAATGCGTTCTGACTCTCGAATGGATTGACGGCATCAAGCTGACAGATATAGAACGTGTTAAAGCCGCAGGTTTGGACACCAATAGTTTAATTGAAGTCGGAGTTCGCAGCGGTTTGCGGCAGTTGTTAGAACACGGATTTTTTCACGCTGACCCCCATCCAGGAAATCTGTTTGCTTTAGCAGATGGCCGCATGGCTTACATCGATTTTGGGATGATGGATCAGATGGAAGAAGCAACTAAAGAAAATTTGGTTGATTCTGTCGTTCATTTGATTAACAAAGATTATTTACAGTTAGCTAAGGATTTTGTCAAACTTGGCTTTTTGACACCAGATACAGATATTATGCCGATCGTCCCGGCATTGGAATCTGTCCTCGGCGATATTGTCGGCGAAAAGGTGGCAGATTTTAACTTCAAGACGATTACAGACCAGTTTTCGGAGTTGATGTACGATTATCCTTTCCGAGTACCCGCGAAATTTGCCTTAATTATTCGGTCTCTGGTGACAGAAGAAGGTTTAGCCCTGACACTGAATCCCGATTTCAAGATAGTCGAGGTGGCGTATCCCTACGTCGCGCGCCGTTTGTTGAATGGGGAATCTCCAGCATTGCGCCGTCGCCTGATTGAGGTATTATTCAAGGATGGCAAATTTCAGTGGAATAGGTTAGAGGAGATGATCGCGATCGCCAGATCCGATCGCAGTTTCGACCTACTACCCACAGCCCAACTAGGCTTGCAATTCTTGCTATCAGAGGAAGGCTCGTTTTTGCGCCGCCAGCTAATGTTAGCGTTAATTGAGGACGATCGTCTTCACACCGAAGAAGTTCGCAGCCTCTGGAACTTAGTCAAAGAAGACCTGCAACCAAGCCGCCTGTTCAACGTTGCCCTAGGTGCTTTAGCAGAGTTTTCCACAGCAGGAACAGCCGCGCTGACTCGATTTTAACTAGAAGGAAGAGGGAAGAAGGAAGAAGGAAGAAGGAAGAAAAATAATTCTACTTTTACCAATTCCCAATTCCCAATTCCCAATTCCCAATTCCCAATTCCCAATTCCCAATTTACCCAACTTCAGGAATTATTCGTGTATTACTTTCCAGAACCTCCGTATTTTTTAATGTCCGCTGGATTACTAGCAGGTATGGCTTCCGGCTTAGCCTTTGAAGCAACTCTAAAACAAGCCGTACAACTCTGGTCTAAAAATCGTTCTAGTCGTACTTTGTCCAACCTAAAAGGTCTACAATTGCAGTTACCTTTTTTAGGAATGTCCGGCGGAATTTGCATATTTTTAGCTTCAGGAATGGAGATTTTCGGCTTCCAAAAATTACTTTCCTATGTTCTAGCCCTGCCGCTGACACTACTAACAGCATGGCTAGTTTGGACTCAACTAGGCAAAGTTTTAATTGAACTACAACGCGGAGGTTCCCAAGCCCTAGACTTGGATTCTTTTTTTGAAGAACCATAGTTAAACATCAACCCTCTTTTCAGAAAAGAAAAGGGGTTGATTCGTAGTCAAAAATTTAGTCATTCTTGATTAAAACTCGCCACTTAAATAAAACATTATTAATTTTTTGAATCCCCCAATTTTTTAAATTTCTCTGCCAGCGAACAAACAAATTCGGTGGCACTAATTTTGGCAGTTTTTCCGGCGAATTCAAATAGCGGTAGTGCAGAAATACCTCTCGGTAGGGAATCTCAACATCTTCCCCAGCACACAATCGAGTAAACTTGGCAGCGGAAATACTCATATAATGTAAATAAGTCAGCCGCCGTCCTTGATCGTATAAAACATAATCTATCACATCAAATTGAGAAGACCAATGATTGCCCGTTATCAGTGCAGGTTGATCGTAAGCAAAGTTATAAAAAGAAATGTCACTACGGGCGACTAAATAGTTAAATAAAGGTTGGTCAGCTCCCCGCAAGGACAAGATTTCAGCTTCTCCAGAAGTCAATTTTTTTAATAGTTCTGCTGCATTATTGCGATTTAAAATACCTTTTTTTGAAGCAAACCAACCATTACAAAAAATCAGAGATTTTAGTTCGTCAAGTTGGAAAATTTCTGCAAGTTTTTGTGATGATAAATCAAACACATAATTGAGGTCAGATTTGTACTGAAAATCGTTAGCTACCCACTCAAATTCATCAATTTTTTGATAGATGTAATCCAGAGTTCCCATTAACAGAGTGTCAGCGTCAAAATAGACAAATTTGTCAAAATTGCCGTCAAAACAGCAAAGTTTTCGGTGCCTTTCCAGACAGTGAACTTGTCGCCAACCTTTAGCTTGCCAAACTTTTTGAGCTTTTTCGTGAGATGTCCAAGCTTGAGTCGCAAAGTCTTCCCAAAAATTGATGGAATCGGTATTTTCAAATAAAGTAACATTGCTTCGCGAGGCAATTTCCACTCGCAGTTTTTGCAAGTTATCATTGTATGGAATGATGCAAACAGGAATATCTTGTGCGCCGTTGACTTCGAGACTGTTCAATAAAGCAACTAACTGGTCAAAAACCACATCGTTTCCCAGAATATAAATGCCATTAGTCATAGTTTTTTAATAAAAAATGTATTCCTACAAATATCTGAACAATCTTTGCATTAAATTAGGTTTTTGTTGATGCAAATAACGATAATGTTGCCAAAGTTTCCAGTAAGGGCTACCCGATTTAATTGGTATCCCAGCCCAGTGAATATATTTTAACCTTTTGTCTTTGTCATAAAGCACGTAATATATTTCTTGAAAATGTCTAGAACCCGCCCAGCTACCGGGTTCTGTTGCTGATTTTTTGGCGAGATTGCAGCGCTTAGGAATCAACTTAAGAATCATGTAATTTAGTATAGGTTGGTCTGTGACATTTTGAGCAAAGTCAAAATATTCTCGATGCTGCGCGCATTCTCGCAAAATGTTGTACATTTGCGATTCTGTAATAGTGCCTTTTCTCGAAGCCCAGAAACCGCTGTTAAAGACATCTTGAAGTTGTGAGTCGGTAAATATATTCTGTTCTTTTACAATAGGTGAAAATATATTTCGCAGTTTTTCGCTGAGGTGGTGATAGTCGCAGCAAAAAAAGTCTACTTCTGAGAGTTTGTTTAAGTTAGCTGCGATGTCTTCAAAGACGATGATATCGGTATCGATGTACAGAAATTCGTCGAGGGGGCCAAACCAGGCGCAGAGTTTCCGCATTTTGTTGGGAAGGGCTAAAAAAGTGCGATCGAATATTTGGCCAATTTCCCTGGTAAACTGTTCCACAAACCCCAGATTTGGGAACAATTGCACCCCGTAGAGGCTGTTGAGTGTGGCCGCGACTTGCTGATAATTGTCGTCAAACGGGATCAAAAAAACTGGTACTTGACAATTGTACAGACGTATGCTGGCTAAAAGGGCGATCGCACTTTCCATCACCCTATCATTAGCAACAATATAAATACCGCGACTCATCAATTTATCCTCAACCTTCTCAACACTCTTTGTAGCAAATTCGGCGCAGAAACATCAGCATAAGACATTAGCGGTTCCGTAAAAACCGGCCGCTTTTCCGGTTCGCGGAGATAGCGATAGTGCAGAAACAAATCCCGATAAGGAAACTCAATATTTTCACCAGCACAAACTCTCCGAATCAAATCCGGCTGCACCCCAATATAATGAATATAAGTCAGCCGATTTCCCTTATCATAAAGAATAAAATCTTGCTCTTGAAAATGTTTAGAAGTAACACTGCACCCAGTTTTTAAATTATCAGCGAGACTGCGAGCAAGGTTATAACTACTAATGCCAGTTTTCATCACCATATAGTTGAGCAAAGGCTGTTCTCCAGCACCTTCATACAAAATTTCTGCCTCCCCCGAATGCAGTTGAGCTAACAACCATTCTCTAGTATATTTGTCAAAAAGTCCTTGCTTACTTCCGTAAAAACCCGAACAAAATATTTCTGAATTTATGCGATTATGCTCGAATACTTTTAGCAGTTTCGGAGACGAAATATTGTATACTTTAGTCGGATCAGTAAATTGGAAATCATAAACCACAAAATCCGATTCATTTAACTTCTCAAAAACCGCATCAAGCGAATTCATCACCAAAGTATCAGCATCCATATAGATAAACCTTTCAAAAGGCCCATCAAAAGCACAAAAACGACGGTGCGCGCCGTAAAGCCGAAACTTTTGGCGATTCAAGCGCTCAGGTGCGGCTGCTTGCATGAATTCATCCCATCGCTGAATTGATTCGCTATCTTCATACAGAAAAACATTGGGACGATTGGCAAGTTCAGCTTGAATTTGTTGTATCTCATCGTCAAAAGGATAAATACAGACAGGAGTATTTGAGCCTAAAATCACTTCAATACTGTTAAGTAAAGCAATTAATTGATCATAAACCGTATCATTGGCTAGCGTGCAAATTCCATTCATACATATTTAATATCAAATCCAGTATATTAACCGTGATATCTGTAGATACTGTGTTTTTTGCCCTTACCTATTTAATTCGTCCAAGCACTCATCTTCTCGCTTGTATACGAGTGCTATTAGCTAAATCCGCCCCTACAAGGGTCGGGTTTAGCTAAGAATCTATGATACAAGTCAGTTTGTGAAGGAAAAACCCGCCCTCCCCAGCTAATAATCACGGAGATACAAGCCAGTTTGTGAAGGAAAAACCCGCCCTCCCCAGCTAATAATCACGGAGATACAAGCCAGTTTGTGAAGGCAAAACCCGCCCTCCCCATCTAAATGTTTATCTGTACCAGCCTACTTAGTAGTCGTTCCAGCGGACAGGATATAAACCCGCCCCGCTGCCAACTTTAGATTTTCAGCACGCCTTCGGGATTCACCGTCAAGAGCGATCGCCTTTGCAAACCCTCCTGGTATAAAATAGCATTAGCTGCCAACAAACCGCTGCTCACCGCCCTTTCCATTAAACCGCAAGGAAACGGCATTTTCACCCAATCTCCCGCAAACAACAGATTGGGAACAGCGCAGCAAGTCTCCGGGCGTTCCGCATAACTACCGGGCGGATAACCGGAAAAATTCTTTTGATTTACCAACTCCCGGTGTAGCATAGTTGCTGCTTTTAATTCCGGCACAATTTCATACAATTCTTCCTCAAAAGTCGCGAGCAAAACTTCCTGGTTGGGGAATTCTTTCTCCTTGTAACAATAAGCGTGCAGTTCCACTACGCTACCACCAGTTTTCTGGTTCCACTCGATGAACTGATCCTGAATTTTGTGGTAAAGTGTGATGCTGTCAGTCAGTTTGTAGCCCGACAGTGAACTGAAATTGCTGTGTTCCCAGGGGAATTCGCGATCGAACCAAAAACGACCCACCGCAAACGGATCGGCTATTTTCAATTCCTCAATTCGGCTCTGCACCTGCGGATTCACCTCACCGCTGGCCAAACTAAACAAATGCTGCATCCCCGGAACATCCGCCGCAAACACATAATAATCAGCCTTCAAGGTTTCCCCCACATTCTGCGGTTGCGACTTATTCGTAGCGGCGGCTAACTGTATCTCATCGGCTTTTTTTTCAACTACCTTAAATCTCGGCAAATCCCGCTGAGCAGGCCCGCTCACAACTCGCCCCTCAGCATCAAAAACTGCCCCGTGACAAGGACAGTGAAATTGACCATCGTTTTGTTTCTTAACTGTGCAGCCTTGGTGAGTACAGCTCAGAGAAATCGCCTCTTTGCCTCCTGGTGCGGCAGCAAATACGGTGTCGCCAGCGCCGAAATATTCCGTAGAGTTGCTGTCAGTTAACAGCGTGTTTTGTTTCACCCAAAAAGGTACTTTGCTTTGCACGTCTCCCGACTGATAAGTCAAAGAATCAATCTGGCCATTTTCCCAGTGAATATTACTAACGGCGACATCTGTTAATACTTTGCCACCTTTGCTTTCAATGGCTTTGGCAATCGGCTGCACCAAACTCGTGCCCATATCTTGCCGCGTGCCATTGAAGGCTAAACCTTCAGGATTTCCGAAAAAGTAAAAGTGGAAAAATTGCATTAATTCTCCCACACTCAATTCGTCGGGAGCGTTGAGACTGGATTTGGCAAAAGGCAGAAAATACAAGTCGTAAAGTCCGCGCGGGAATTCACCTTTTACCCAGTCGGCAACTGATATGTTGTCGAGGCGAGCAAAACTTTTTTGAGTTTGAAAGCCGCCGATTTCTCGAAATACTCGCCAGTGAGCAGGTTTTGTCAGATTGATTCCCCACTTGAGCCGATTGGGCGAAGATATCCCCAAGTCAACTATATTCCAGGGGAAAGCTGAATGGTTGGGACGGAAAACTTCTGGTTGGTATTTGCCGTCTCGAAAGACGACGGCGTAGGATTCTAAAGATACAAAGTTATCGGTAATTTCTAGTTCTTCAACCACACTTTTGAGGTTGTAGTATTGCGGAAAAAAACCGTGGAAACCGTGTTCCATCATGAAGGTTTCGTTCCCAACTTGTATCGGCCAACTAGCAATTTTGCCGCCGAGTTGGGGCGATTTGTCCAACAGTGTGACGGCGAAACCCCGCTGACTTAGTTCGTAAGCACAGGCGAGTCCGGCTAAGCCTGCGCCGACAACTGCGACGGTTTTGGGGGTATTCAGCATTCGCGGCAAGTCCAGAGTATCTTGCCCAAAAACGGCGGGTTCGGGTTTGGAAAATCGAGAGTAGCCCAGCAGCCCGCCGGCGGCACCGACTCCGAGAAATTTGAGGGCGGTGCGTCGAGAAACTGGTGGAGATAGCGGTGGATTGGTTGATTCACTCATAAACTGTAGTTTAGACTAAAAAATGAGCGCAGCTAAAAGTAGCCGCCTTGTAAGATCAGGCAAGCTGTTGCTCAAAAACTCAAGAAGTAGAAGATTAAATAGCTAATCTTGAAGACTTTTTGCGTCGAGAAACCCGTTTTTTAACGGTGGGATATCGCGGTGCTTTAGTCCGTACCTTTCCTTTTTCCCAACCAGGGGATTTTCCCCTATGTTTAGGCAGTTTCGCGGGAGTAATAATGTCAACTAAAAGCCACAACATTGATTGTGCAACACGTCCAGGAGTTAAATTGATATTAGCAGATTGCCAGGGTAGTATATTCTCGACCACTAAATCCCTAGCTAACCAAAGTTGCCAACTCATCAATGGCATTAGATCGCTCCACCGTTCACTCGGTCTAAGACTGCTAATACTGGATGGAGGCTCTGTTCACAGACAAGTTTGAGTTGGGAAGCTGCTTGAAGTATGGGTGAAGACCCACTACTAATTCTTTCATGAAGTAGGGGTAATGCCCAACTTCCTTGAGCTTCGGGTATCCACGCAATTGTACTATATCCCTGTCCAATAATTACTCCCCCCTGATATTCATGGGTTCTGTCTTTTAATGTTTTAGCATGACTGTCTCCCCCATGCAGGTCGATTGCCACTAATATATGTTCTGTTGGGGGTACTTGTTGTTCTAATTGCTGAAGATACAGCAGCATCAGTTTTTTCCGGTTCGGCCTACAGTCTTGCAATGCTTCGTAGACACGCTTGCCATTGACGATTGAATAATGGATTGAGTGAAAATTGGGCAAAACATGACGCATTCGGGCGTGGTCATTACTGCATCCATCAGCTCAAATGTTGCATCCTTGCCTCGTACCAATAACTCGTATGCTTCTTGACGAAAGTCTTTTAATCGTTCACTGTTCATTTAAGGAGTGGATAGGTTTTTATTTTTCACCCTCATTCTCTCCTTAACGGTGGCTCTAGTTCTTCTTTTGCCACCGTTCTCATCTTTATTTAGTCTAAACTACAGTCAATAACCGCAACTTACTCCAGGGCAATCCCAGTAATGCAGCTTCGAGTATTGCCAGCATCGACAACTACCTGATGGTAAAGCCGCCGCAATACGTGATGAGCTACAACAGCAAAACTCACACCGCCAACTGGGTTTCGTGGCAGATCAATAAATCTTGGATTGGAACAGCCGATCGCACAAATGTCTATCCACCTCCTTCACTTCGGCATTAGTTCGCAGATAATCCCGCACCAAATCGCAACCCGACGCTACTACCCTATCTAGCTCTACAGACTGCTCTAAATTCCACAAAATTACCGTTTTGTCCTCAGAAGCCGAAGCCAAAGTTTTGCCATCAGGAGCAAAAGCTAATCCCTTAACCCCAGCACTATGTCCAATTAGATTTGTTATGAATGTACCGTCAGACTTCCAGAGCTTAATTATCCCATCATTACTCCCTGTAGCAATTGTCTGGCTATCAGAGCTAAACGCTACACTCCAAATCCCAGAATCATGTCCCCTAAGAGTATGCAATAACTTACCCTCACGACTCCAAAGTTTAGCCGTCTTGTCTTCACTCACCGAAGCAATCAATTCGCCATTAGGACTGAAAGCTACGTTCATAACTGCACTATTATGACCTTGAAGAGTCTTGAATAAGCTGTCCTCACTTTTGACCTCTGATTGAGAATCTATCCCGCGCTGGTGATTCAAAACCGCAGCCAAACGCCAAAGCTTTACAGTCTTGTCGCCACTGCTAGAAACAAGCGTCGAACCATCGGGACTAAAAGCAACCCCCCAAGTCCCCGCCGTGTGTCCTCTAAAAGTAGCAATTTCCGTGCCGTTGACGCGCCAAAGTTTGATTGTGCGATCGGTACTCGAAGATGCCAGCATATTACCGTCAGGGCTAAAAGCGACTCTCCTAATAGCACCCTCATGCCCTTTGAGACTATCAAGTAATGTACCGTCTGGACTCCAAAGCTTGATCGATTGGTCTCTACCAACAGTAGCAATCGTTTTCCCATTAGGAGCGATCGCAACTGAGCTAAGCTGAAGGCTGGGCTCTTTTAAGCGCCTATTGATAATCCCGTCCTTGCGCCACAACATAACCTCCTTCGGACTCGATGAAGCCAGTAACTGTCCGTCGTTGCTAAAAGCTACTCCCCAAACTCCAGCCGTATGTCCCCGCAGAACTGTCAGCAACCGATTGCGTAATTTCCAGACTTTTACAGTGCCATCCCAAGATGCAGAGAATAGTGTCTCGCCATTGGGACTAAATGCAAGATCTTTAATCGCACTGTCATGGCCTTTAATCGCATTCAAAGCAGTACCGTCCTTGCTCCAGAATTTTAGCATCTTGTCGTCAGAACCAGAGACGATTATTTGCCCGTTCGGGCTAAAAGCTAGGGCGTTAATTGCAGCATCATGTGCAGTAAAATTCCTTAACAAACTGCCGTCACGCAGCCACAATTCTAGTTGACCGTCTCCATTACCTGTTGCCAGGGTTTTGCCATCAGGACTAAAGGCAATTGATAAAACAGGAGATTGAATATCTGAAAATGTTGTCAGCAATGTGCCATCCCGTTGCCAGAGTTTGACAGTGCCGTTTTCAGAAGCCGAAGCAATCAGTTGTCCATCGGGGCTAAAAACGACTTGCTGAACGCTCGCGCCATGCCCTGTCCAGGTTTTTAGCAATGTGCCGTCACTGCGCCAGAGTTTTATCGTACCGTCCGTACCGGACGAAATAATCAGTTTTCCGTCAGGACTAAACTTGACTTGGCCAGTTGTAGATTTAAACCCTTTCAAAGTTTTCAGCAATGTGCCGTCACTGCGCCAGAGTTTGACGGTTGTGTCTCCGCTTGCTGAAGCAATGAGCTCACCGTCGGGGCTGATATCTACTCCTAAAACGGGGCCTTGATGTCCTTTGAGAGTATTCAGCAACTTGCCATCGCGCTGCCAAATTTGGATACCATCTTGCAATGTTGCCACAGCAATAATCTGGCCATCAGAACTTACATCTAATGTATTATTTGCCGAAGCATAACCAGAAAAGCGGTTAAATTCAACAGCTCCATAAATTGACCGCCGCAAAGCCAATTCTACCATTGTTTCTGTCTGCGAATTTGATGAGGCTAACTGTTTGAGTTCTTTTCTTGCCCCAAGCGCTTCAATTAAAGCATCTAACCTTTTATCTAAGGAAAAGAGGGCTTCCGAATATCTAGCCCTGCCTTGAATTTTTTCTATTTGCTCATTGCGTTGGCTAGCAACCGCTTTTTTGTACTGAAAGAAAGCAAAGATTCCGGCGGCAATCGCGACTGCTAAAGCGAAGGAAAGTGCAGCAATCCAATAAGTTTGGCGTTTGGCATTTTTTTTCTTGAGTGCCAGCCTAGCTTCTACTTCCTTAAGCCGTTCTGCTTCTAAAAATAATTGCAATTCTTGTCTGTCTAGTTCTTGGCTTTCTGCTAAAAAATGATAGTCCAAATCGCTTAAACTTTTGCCCTGGCTCCAAGTTTGAGCATCTTTTAAAGCTTGTCCGCGCAACAATCGCGATTTATCTTTTTGCCCGGAAGCTACCCAAGCATCAAACACCTGGGAGTAAGGACGCAAATCCGCTAATTTTTTTTCAACCCATTGAAGATTAAATATTTGTTGATAGATGCGATTTTTTACCCATAATATTCCATCCTGTCGGAGGACTAAGCCGCTGAGTAACAATTCAATCTGTTCTAGACTATCATCACTTTTTACTTCAATTCCTTGCAAAATTTTTTGATAAATGCCTAGAATTCTACCAGCGCGCTTACCGTTCCGTTGAATGCGATCGCGAATCGTTTTCAGGTGTTCCGGTTCATCCTGCGATTCCCAACGCTCAATGATGCGAGTTTTGACCAAGTTCTCAATCCAGAACGATTCCGTACCCAGTGGAATACTTATCTTGTCACCCTGTTCCATTGTCGGCTGACTCAATTCCACGACTAATTGACACAACTTCTGAGTCAGAAACGGTTGTCCCGCCGTCCAGTATAAAATCGCCTTCACAACCGATGCTGGCTGTTCCACTATCTTTTCCAATCCTTGAATTAAAGGAGTAACTTCCTCCCACTCAAAGCCTTTTACTTCGATCGTCAGTCCAATATTAAACGGTGTCTTGGTTCTGTCTCGAATCAGATCCGAGGGAGTTGCTACCCCAAAAATCGCAAAGGTAATGCGTTGATATTCTGGGTCGATCGCCCGTTGGTTATAGCAGAAGCGAATTAGGGAAAAAAAGTCATCAATAGAAAAATCAAGCCCCAGAAAACTGTCAATTTCATCGACAAAGATAAACAACTGTTCTTGTGGGAACTGCACCAGTAGCAATTCCTCAATAAACCACCGCAGCCGTTGCAATAAACCGAGATCGTTGCGTTCTTGCCACCAAGTTTTTAGATTTAAGGACTCCCGTAACTTTAACTGTCGCCACAAGTCACCGACGAATCCCTTGTACCATTGCAGTGGAGTAATTTGTTCGCTGCCCACCACACTCAAATCGACGGCAACGCAGCGAAAGCCATCTTGTTCGAGGCGGTGCTTGGTTCGCACCAACAGCGAAGATTTGCCCATTTGCCGGGAGTTGAGGACATAGCAGAACTCTCCTCGCTTTAGGGCTTCATACAGTTGCGAGTCGGCTTGTCGCTGTACGTAACTGGGTGCATCAATGGTTAAACTGCCGCCGAGTTGATAGCTATCTTGGGGCATAAAAAATTGATTGTTACAGTTAAGTAGTCAAACAAAATTAATTACACAAACAACTAATATGATATAATAAAAATATTGAGTTGTGTTTAAAGAGGTC
>NZ_JAUBVX010000039.1:0-28909 GCF_036706065.1 Microcoleus sp. A2-C3
ATTGTTGGGATTGGTATTCGGCGAAGTTCCCGGATTGACATTGTTGGGATTGGTATTCGGCGAAGTTCCCGGATTGATATTGTTGGGATTGGTATTCGGCGAAGTTCCCGGATTGACATTGTTGGGATTGGTATTCGGCGAAGTTCCCGGATTGATATTGTTGGGATTGGTATTCGGCGAAGTTCCCGGATTGACATTGTTGGGATTGGTATTCGGCGAAGTTCCCGGATTGATATTGTTGGGATTGGTATTCGGCGAAGTTCCCGGATTGACATTGTTGGGATTGGTATTCGGCGAAGTTCCCGGATTGACATTGTTGGGATTGTTGGGATTGTTGGGATTGCTGGGATTGTTGGGATTGTTGGGATTCGTACCCGCAGGAGTAGTTATCGGGGTGCCGGCAGCATCTCTGGTGACGCTGTTGGGGTTCGGGGCGGCTGCCGGATTCGCTGCATTGGGGTTATTTGCAGGAGCATTGGCGGGGTTGCCGGCTGCGGGAGCCATCTTTTGGGGATCGGCGTTGGTGCCGCACAATCTGACTAAATCAAAAGTTGTGCCGCTTGGGGTTTCGATGAAGCAAACCGGCACGTTTACTCGCGGGTTTGAGGCTCTGGGAAAGTCGCCTGCGTCCACCATCGGGCGGCTAAAGGCAGCTTCAGCCATTAGTGGAGTCAAAGCAGCCGATAGAGCGACTGTTATTTGTAATAATTTCATCAGCTTTTCCTCAAATTTTGCTTTTTATTGCTCTAGTATTGCCGATAAACTGCAAAGTGTCCTGAGTCTAAAAGCCGATATTTTCGATCGCTGTTTCTTAAGGGGCTAATCCTGGCTGCAACATTTGGCGCACGCAGAAAGTACAGGTAGAAAAAGCTGAGAGTGCCACACTCGCCTCCTCTGGCAAAATCATTCAGTGCTGCAACAATTCTACTTGTTGATATGAGTTCCATATTTTAGTCGATCGCACCTGATAATTTTCCACGCATATCAAAGGAGCAGATAGCGGGAGAGGGGGAGAATGGGAGAGGGGGAGAATGGGAGAGGGGGAGAATGGGAGAGGGGGAGAATGGGAGAGGGGGAGAGGGCGAACATCTTCATTCTTGCTTCTTCATTATTCCTTCTGTCAACTGTCAACTGTCAACTGTCAACTGTCAACTGTCAACTCTTCCTTCATTTAGTACCGAATTCGCGGGTCAATGTAAGCATTCAAAACATCAATTGCAATACTAGCAATTACCACAATTCCCGCAAAAAACACCACAATACCTTGTACTGTTGGATAATCACGCAAGCTAATCGCTTCGTACAGTCGATTTGCCAGCCCCGGCCAAGAAAAAGTAACCTCAGTTAAAATAGCACCACCCAACAGAGCAGCAAAAGTTAATCCTAAGACTGTAATCACTGGAATTAGCGCATTTTTCAGAGCGTGAGCCCATAAAATCTGCAATTCAGGAATGCCGCGAGCTCTAGCTGCTTCAACATAATCTGCTTGCAAAGTTTGCTTCAGATTCACCCTAACAATTCGCTCAAAAATGCCACTCAAAAGAATGCCCAGCGTCAAACTTGGAAGTGCCAAATAATGCAAACTTGTGAAAAACTGACCAAGGTTAGCGCTCAGAAGACTGTCTATAGTGTAAAGTCCCGTGTAGCCTTGGGGGGCTGGGAATGTCACCGGAAAGCGAGTTCCCAAGGGAAACCAGCCCAACTGCACCGAGAAAATTAATTGTAAAACCATGCCGGCCCAAAAAGCCGGCAGCGAGTAAGTAATAATGCCAAACAAACGGCCAGCAGCATCGAAAATAGTATTGGGGCGCGATGCTGCCAAGGAACCGATACTGATGCCGACAATTAAAGCTATGGCCATGCTACAAACTGCTAATTCCACTGTGGCGGGGAAATAGTCTCCGATAATTTGCCAAACGGTTTGTCCGCGAGTAGTGATGGAGGTTCCTAAGTCGAAGCCCAACAAGTCTTTCATGTATTTGAGATATTGTTGCCACAGCGGTGCATCGAGGCCAAGTTGGGTTCGCATTGCTGCTTTGGCGGCTGCGGGAGCTCGTGAGCCGAGAATCGCATCTATGGGGTCGCCCGGAGTGGCTCGCAGCAGCAAAAATACTGCTGTGGTGATTGTCCACAACATTAGCGGTGCGAGGAGTAAGCGGAGAAAAATATAAGATTGCAGGGCTTTTGAACGAGACATAGGAATTGGGAATTGGGAATTGGGAATTGGGAATTGGGAATGGGAAATCGGGAATTGGGAATTGGGAATTGGGAATAGAAAGTTGAGTTGATTTTAGCGATTGTCGATCGAGTTTTTCCCAATTCCCAATTTTCTGATTGGGAGCATCTCAATTTTGTTTTGATAGTGCTGTCCCGATCGCGTATTGTAATAAGCGACCGGGAACGATCGCACTCAAACAAAAAAATGCTTTTTACGAAAATGAGATGCTTCCTTCCTATTCGCCCAACAGCGATTCAAATGCGGCTTGCAAAGACTTGATATCGCCTACTCTGGCGACTAACAAGTTTTCGGTGCCGGCATCCTGTAGCCTATCCTTCCAATACTGGATGCTCTCCGAGTTGTTCATCCAGAAACTAATCACGGTGTTTACGACTCGATCGACATCCCAGCCACGATAGGGAGAAACTATCTCTACGGATGTCACAAACGAATCGAGAGTACACTTCCGGTTTCCCAAATATTCTACACCGGACGGCTGCTTTTGTTGCAGTAATTCTTGCTGTTGGTTAAAAAACGTTAAAGTTGGAGATACGCCCAGGATTTCAAATGTATAGCTCATGTCATCCTCCAGAAGTATTATTTTGCTCAAAGGTCGATCGCGTCCGAAAAAGCCAAAAACACTTGACATTACCCAAAAATAGGTACAAGCAGCCGACGCTCATGGGAGAGTCGAACCCAAAATTTGAGACTCCTGTTCAAGCTCCCAGATAAATCTGTGGAGTAAATCTCAAATCGACTGACGTTGCTGCCCTCGATGAACCAGAGATGCTTCAATTACCCTCTTTGCGTGGATCGCAATTTTGCGGGCTTATTCTATCAATAGCAAATTTTTTCACAGACTGTTGTCAAATAACTTACATTTTTGAGATACCCAGCCCTTGAAAATTCAAATTTAATTTTTATTAAGCAGCGGTAAGGTGAGCCACCTGCACCCAGATCAAGTGATACGATGTTAGATTAAAGATTGTAGAATTGGGAATGACTGATGAATTAAGGGTTTGCAGCACGGGCAAAGCAGTTGTATTCTTTTTTGACCTGGTGTGAGTTTTGGGGCGCGAGTCCTCCATCGCGACGATCGCCAGATTCAGCCAAATAGTGCCATGATTAATATTACAAGTTTTTGCAGTAGCGGTTGAAAGCTCAGCCAAGTTTTGAGCAGCCGGCTACCGCAATGATAAATTTTGTCACCCATCGATAACATTCATAAACCCGCCTCAACCCAACTGATAACTGTTATAAACCTTCTCCTCGTAACGGTTAAATTAAATTAATTGTTAACTTCTGGGTGGGGCGGGTTTTTATCATTTGTCAGTGGGTGTCAAATAGCTCGGTGAACCCGCCCCTGCATGGTTGAAAAATGAGTAAAAATCGATGATCATAGAATATTATTCTATAGTGTTATTAAAAAAATATTCATAGTGAAACTGCCTAATGGTCATCTAGCAGATTTAGGCAATAAAATAGAATAATATTCTCTAAATCTAAATCACGAACAGGGAAAAAATAAAGCTATTTTGTTTGCCAGCAAATTAGGCATTACCCTAGAAAATGCTGAACCGCTCAAACAGGCTGTAAAACAAGCTGCTATCAACGAAGATGTTATTATTCGGAAAACCAATGAATACGGAACACATTACAACATGAAATTCTGGCTTCAAACCGAAGTATGTGAATCTCTGATTCTAGCAGCTTGGAGCATCCGAACAGGTGAAAATTTCCCTAAATTAACAAATTGTTATCCCATCAAAAAGTGAGGTAAAAATAATGAAAACAATTAAAGACCTAGATATTGTTGCTTTAACTGAAGACTTAGAAGCAACCCATTTTGAAACAAAAGAAAGCATTAAATTATATAAAGGACAAGTAGGAACAGTGGTGATGGAATTCGAGGGCAGTGCTTTTGAGGTAGAATTTTCTCATCAAGATGGTACAACTTATGCAATGGAGACAATTGCAGCCACAATGTTAATGCTTTTACATTATGAATTAGTAGAATTTGTAGAGGTGGGTTCACCGATGAATTTTGTCACCCATCGATAACCTTGATAAACCCGTCTCAACGCAACTGATAACTGTTATAAACCTTCCCCGCGTAACGGTTAAATTAAATTAATTGTTAACTTCTGCGTGGGGGGCGGTTTTTTATTATTTGGGCATAGGGCATAGGGCATAGGGCATAGGGCATACCTCACTTTTTTGAGAACCGCTATATATTGAATAAAGTTTGTAAAAGCCGATCGCAGTTTACAATTTTACCCCATGATTTCCAACGATCGCCAAACACAACTAAAATACGGAGATTTTCAGCCCGCCAGAACAGGACTAAATAAAAAACCCGCCAGTGCGGGTTTTAATCTGTCGAAAATTGACTCGAAGTTTGCTTAGAGCGATCGATAAACGCGATAATTAATCTCAGGGAAGATGTTGTCGATCTCCTGAACCTTTTCCAACCAACCGGAATCGACTTTACCTTCTTTCACTTCATCGTACAGCTTGTGAAAGCGCATTAAGTGCGATCGCGTCCGCCGCACCGCATAAGGCACCATCGTCCCTGTACGCATGATAAACGCCCAGTCAGACGATTGAGCTAACAACACTTCCCGCGCGGCCTGGTTCAAAGCCCGCAACTGCAACTCGTCCTCTGCTTCCATGTTCCCCAACTCAATCATCCGTTCCGCAGCCTTGTGCAAATGCGGATAAATCCAAGCATTAGTATCATTCAGCCAATACTCGTGGAAACCCCGGAAACCCCAACTAGACTGAGATGGACGGCACACTTGTTGAGTCGGATTTCCTCGCAAATAATCGGCTAAGTGCGTCATTTCGTAGGTATTTTGGTCGTACCAACTCTTGCGGAATAAGTAATCTAAGAACCAAGGGCCTTCATACCACCAATGACCGAAAAGTTCCGCGTCGTAGGGCGATACAATAATCGGGGGACGCTGCATAATCCCGTTGAGGTGTTCGACTTGCCGTTCCCGGTTGAAAGCAAAGTTGCTAGCGTGTTCGGCTGTTTTTTCCCTTGCCCAGTAGGGATCGTATAACTGTTTGTCGCCTAAACCTAATCCGCGACCGGTAATTTTGTGATATTTAATCCCGGTGTTTTTGCGCTGGCCGTTAGGCATGATGTAGGGTTTGATGTAGTCGTAGTCGGCTTCCCAACCCAAATCTTTGTAGAATTCTCGGTATTCGGCCGCGCCTGGATAGCCGACTTCGGAAGACCAAACTTGCTGCGATGATTCGTGATCCCGACCAAATGCTGCGACTCCGCATTCGGTGAAAATTGGGGCGTAGCTACCGTAGCGGGGACGCGGGCGGGCGTAGAGGATGCCGTGACCGTCTGTGAGAAAGTAGCGGAGACCGGCATCGGCTAACATCCTCTCTAAGCCCTCGTAATAGGCGCATTCGGGCAGCCAAATACCTTTTGGTCGGCGGCCGAAGTTTTGTTCGTAGCTTTCGCAGGCTACTTGTATTTGCGCCCAAACTGCCTCTGGGTACATTTTCATTAGCGGTAAGTAGCCGTGGGTGGCCCCGCAGGTCATGATTTCGAGGTTGTTGCTATCTTGGAATTTTTTGAAGGCTTTTACTAAATCTCGATCGCACTTTTCCCAATAATTGCGAACTTGAGAGAAGTGGGCGGCGTAATGTTCGGCTAAATAGCGGAGAT
Organism: Microcoleus sp. A2-C3; assembly: GCF_036706065.1. Classification (NCBI taxonomy): domain Bacteria; kingdom Bacillati; phylum Cyanobacteriota; class Cyanophyceae; order Oscillatoriales; family Microcoleaceae; genus Microcoleus; species Microcoleus sp. A2-C3. The sequence goes on from NZ_JAUBVX010000039.1 coordinate 5,907, forward strand.
GACCGTTGCCGCTGTGGTGTTCAATTTCAAGATCCGCTAGTTCTTCGAGTTTGGCCAAGTGGTCGTCGAAACGGTCTTGCAGCAAGGGGTCGCGCAGCATTGACACCAATGGCGGTGTCATGCTCATGGTAATCTTAAAGTCGATGCCGTCGCGTTTTAGCCCTTCAAAGACTTGCAGCAAGGGAATATAGGTTTCTGCGATCGCCTCAAACAGCCATTCTTCTTCTAAAACGTAGTCGCTTTCGGGGTGGCGGACAAAAGGCAGGTGGGCGTGGAGAACGAGGGCGAGGTAGCCAATAGCCATAATGATTTCGATGCCGTAGTTATTAACTGACGCTAGAGTTAGGGACAGCTTTAAAATATTTTAAGATTTTATGCTGAAACGGGGCCCACAAAGTGCCATGTTTTTTCAATAGCCTTTTTCTCACAAACTAAATGTCAGCAAATTCTGATTTTCTGCTTGCTGTCGGATGAGACCTGCTGCTGTTTGAGAGTCTACTGGCTTTGAGAAAAAGAATCCTTGGGCGAACTCGCATTTTAATCCTTTGAGTATAGATAGTTGCGAGGCTTCTTCGACTCCTTCGGCTACTACATCCATGCCTAAATTGTGGGATAAAGTAACGATCGATCGCACAATTTCTGTGGGATCAATGCTTCCTTTACCGAGGTCGAACTCGCCTCCCATTCTGCTGACAAAAGAGCGGTCTATTTTTAAGGTATTGGTGGGGAAGCGGTGCAGGTAGGATAGGGATGAATATCCGGTGCCGAAGTCGTCAATGCACAAATGTATGTTTCTGGATCTAAGCTGCACTAGCATTGCTGTTACTGATTCGGAATTTTCTATGAGTACGCTTTCGGTAATTTCTAGTTTTAAACTGCTACCGTCGAGGTGACTTTCTTCGAGAACTTGATCGATATATTCGATTAAATCTGGCTGAGAAAACTGTTTGACTGAAAGGTTGACGCTGACACTCAAAGGCGGGTTATTTTGAAATAGTTGCTGCCACTCACGGATTTGCTGGCAAGCTGTGCGCAGTACCCAGCGGCCGAGGGCTACGATCAATCCGGTTTCTTCGGCGATGGGAATAAATTCGACTGGGGAAATTAAGCCGCGTTCTGGATGCTGCCAGCGCACTAGAGCCTCGAAACCGGTAATTGTGTTATTGGCGATCGACACGATCGGCTGATAGTGAATGATAAACTGGGGGGCTGCGGATAAGGGAGGTAAGGTCGATCGCGCGCATGGGGTAGATTCTTGTTCTATGGCTTGGTCTCTAATTGATTCGATCGCCCGCCGCAAGTCATTTTCTAGCTGCAACAGTCGCAAAGCGTGGGCGTGCATGGAACTGTTGAAAACTTCGTGTCGGGCTCGGCCGAGTTGTTTGGCGCGGTACATGGCGGTGTCGGCGTCGCGCAGCAGGTTTGTCGGTTCCAGGTATTCATCAGAACTCAAAGTAATGCCGATGCTAGCGGTGATAAATACTTCGTGTCCGTCTAGCAGGATGGGGGAGGTGATTTTCTGTTGCAGGCGGTTGACAATGCTGGTAGCTTCATTTATGCCGTCGATGTCTTCGAGTAAAAGCACGAACTCGTCTCCTCCGAGGCGGGCGACTGTATCTCCGACTCTGAGACAAGTTTCCAGACGCCGCGCGATCGCAATTAGCAGTTGATCGCCGATCGTGTGGCCGAGGGAATCGTTGACTACTTTAAATCGATCTAAATCCAGAAACAGCACGGCAAACAAGTAGTCTTTGCGCCGTTTTGCCAGCCTCAGAGAGTGTTCCAGGCGAGCGCTAAACAGCGATCGGTTTGGCAATCCCGTGAGGGAGTCGTGAAAAGCGTCGTGCAGCAGTTGTTCTTCGGCGAGTTTGCGCTGAGTGATGTCATGGCAGTTGATCACGATGCCATTGACTGCCGGATCGTGCAGCAAGTTGGTAGCTACAGCTTCTACATAACACCAGGAACCGTTGCGGTGGCGGACTCGATACTCAACTGGGGACTGGCTTCTTTTGGGGTTTTCAAGGGCTTTGTGGAGGGTTTGGGCGATCGCGGCGCAGTCGTCTGGGTGAACTGTCCCTAGGGCGCTACGCCCGATCGCGTGGTGGGGTGCGTAGCCTAAAATTCGCTTGACGGAAGGGCTGATGTAGCGGAAGATGCCCTTGCCGTCGATAATGATCGTGATGTCTGTGGCGTTTTCAATCAGCGATCGAAAGCGCTGTTCGCTTTCCCGTAGCGCTGATTCGGCAAGTTTGCGTCCGCTGATGTCGAGGGCTACTCCGTCGATAATTATGTCACCGTTTTCGTTTTTGGAAAATCTGGCGCTATCTTGCACCCACTTGACCTCACCAGATCTCAGAACGATCCGGTACTGGCGATCGCAGGGCTGGAGACTGGCACTCGATGCTGCTACGCTGCTGTTAAACAAGCTTTTGTCGTCGGGATGAATGATTTCGGTCAACAGTTCTGGACGCGCCTTTACTTCTTCGGCCTCAATCCCAGTTACTTCGCGCACGCCCGGACTGACGTAGGGCATGGACATTGTGTCGTCTGGATGTATTACGGCGCGGTAGACTGAGCCGGGAATGTTGGCTGCCATTGTGGCTAGCTGCTGCTGGATGCCGCGGACTTCTGCTTCAGCGCGCTTGCGTTCTGCGAGTTCGGTTTGGGCTTGTTGGTAGAGTTCGGCTTGGTGGATCGCGATCGCACATTGATCCGCTATGGCTTTGACTAGCGATAGTTCTTCGGCGCTCCAAGAGCGCGCGCGATCGCACTGATAGAGACCAATTCCTCCCAAAAATGACTGCTGGTAAAGCAGCGGTGCGATCACCACTGCGCGAAACCCTACAAACTCTGCTGATGCTTGCAGGGACGGGCACAGAGTCGATAACTCATCGAGGACGAGGGTTTCTCCGGCCGCGAGGGATGTTCGGTAGTGTTGGGCAAATTCGCAATTTAGCCCGATGAGTCGTTGTTTGTCTGCTGATGAGCTGATGTAGCGAACTATGATGCCGCCTGTGGCATCTGGCTGCAAGATCGTACAGCCGCTGATTTCGAGAGCTTCGTGCAGTTGGTCGGCGGTGGTTTGCAGCACTTCGTCGAGTACCAGGGTTTCGCGCATGGCTTGGACGATGCGGTTAATGATCGCCTCACGAGTCGCTTGCCGCTGAATTTGGGCGATCGCTTCTTGTTGCTGGCGACGCATTTTGTATTCTTGGAGCGATCGTTCTAATACTGTTGGCAACCTAAACAGCCGCCCTTTTAATACGAAATCGGTCATTCCGGCTTTGATGCACTCAACTGCGGCTTCTTCTCCCAAACTTCCCGTTACTAAAATCAAGGGTATGTCTTGCCCTAATTCCTGCATTAATTTCAACACTTCTAAACCGTTGAAACCTGGGAGGCGGTAATCTGACAGCACAGCATCGTACTGGCAATTTTGCAGCAGTTGTCTGCATTCTGTTGCTGTTTCGGCAGTGTCGCAATTAAAATTTACTCCCCCCGATTCTAAGGCTAGCACTATTAATTCCATATCTTCTGCCATGTCTTCGACAATCAACAAGTTTAATGTTGATTCCGCTACCAGGTTCAGTAAATAATTGGTCTGTTCGTGATCTAACATACGGAATTATGGAGTTTTTGAAGGTGGTTTATTTTGCTAAATCTATTCATTTCTCAAAGAAAGTCTGAGTAAGTCTCACTCGTTTTTTTTAGTTATCTTTATAAATATTTTCGATCGGCTCTCAACACATTTATTTGATCCTCGCAACCGAGGGATTGCAGAACATAGTGTGACTTCTTTAACTTTATAATAGTTCCAAATTCTGCATTTATGACTATACTGGCAAGTTGCGAATTTATATTACCGTTTGAGATTATTTGCTTAGTTTAAAGTAGAATGTCGCTCCTTGACTAGGTACGCTCGTCGCCCAAATCGTGCCGCCGTGGCGGTGAATAATCCGCTGGACGATCGCCAAACCGATGCCCGTACCTTCAAATTCTCTCTGGGAGTGCAGCCGCACAAATGCTGCAAACAGCCGATCGGCATATTCCATCGAAAAACCTACCCCGTTATCCTTGACAAAAATAGTTCCGTCAGGTAAAGCATCAATCACTATTATAGCCGGAGTGCGTCCGCGGCTGAACTTGACAGCGTTGTCGATCAAGTTGCTGAACACCTGTTGCAGCAAGGTGGGATCTCCCATCACCGCCGGCAAATCTCCCACGACAAATTCAACGCTGTCAGGAGTTGGGGTCGGCTCTGCGGCTGTTCGGGGTTTAGTCAATTTAATCGCAGTTTGCACCAAACGGGTGAGATTGATCGGGATTTGGATTAACTCGGTGCGGCCCACGCGGGAAAGATCGAGCAAACCGTCAATCAACAAGCTCATTTTTTCGCTGCTGTCATCAATTACTTCGATGTAGTGACCAATTTTAGGATCGTTCAAGACCTCAGTTGATTCTAACCGCTGTTTCAAAGCATTAACAAAACCTGAAATATGGCGCAAAGGAGCGCGGAGGTCGTGGGAAACAGAATAGCAAAAAGATTCTAATTCTTGATTGGCAGCCTCTAATTGCTCCGTGCGTTCCGATAAAGCTTGTTTCGTCTTTACCAACTCAGTGATATTGCGAGCAGTGGCAATTAAAGCATAAACCTCGCCGTCGAGATTCCTGAGAGGAATTTTAAAAGTGTCGAAATAAACACTATCGCCAGAAACCACAAAATTTTCCTGAAAATGAATCGTCTCGCCGGATACAAATACTTGCATATTTTCCAAGTAAAATCGTTCTGCAAGTGGCCTTGGATAGCATTCATAAATAGTTTTGCCCTGCATCTGCTGCCTGCTGTCGAAGCCGGAAAATTCGGCAATAGGCCAGTTGACAAAAGAGAAGCGCATATTCTCACGTTCTACCACAAAAATGAGATCGGGTAAAGCATCAAAAAAAGTCTCTAATTCGGCGGTACGCAGGGCTACTTGAGTTTCTAAAGTTTCGTTGAGCTGCTTGAGTTCCGCTTCGGCTCGCTTGCGGTCGCTGATATCTTGACCGATGCTGATAAGTGTGCCGTCGGAGAGGCGAACATTTGCCCAAGTAGTGTCGATAATTCGCCCGTCTCTAACTTTAATTTTGAAGTCGCCCCACTTCTGAGTTGCTGCTTGCAGGAAGTCCAAGACGTATTGGCGGTATTCCGGCTCAGGATAAAATTCTGTCAACATATCGCGGTTTTTGGTTTCTGCAAAACTCCAGCCGAGCACTTGTTCCCAGTGGCGGTTTACCAAGATTAATTCACCCTGGGCATCTAAGGATGTCAGCATGACTGGCACGTTGTCGAAGATTGTTTGCAGCAATTCGTTTTGCTGTTTTAAGGATTCTTCGGCTTGTTTGCGATCGGTAATGTCGAGTACGGAACCGATTACTTCCTTCATTTTGCCATCGGGAGTTCTTTTGAAGATGGTCGATCGATCGTGAACCCAGCGCCATTCTCCATTTTTGTGTTTTATCCTGTAGTCTACGTCATCGGTTTCGTGGGGGTTTGTGCTGTTTTCCAGCCGCTGCATACCTGCAATTAACTTCGGCATATCATCCGGGTAAATTAAGCTAGATATAGCTTCTGTACCCCTATCTTGCAATTCTTGGGGAGTGTATCCCAACATCGCTGTGACTGCTACATTTACATAGATATTTTGCTGTGCTTCTGTGTCGTATATATACAGAAAATTGGGGATAGTTTTAATGATGCTTTCTAAAAGTTCTTGCTGTTTTTGCAGTTCAAATTCGGCTTGTTTGCGATCGGTCACGTCCAGCACAAAACTCACCCCTAATTCCTGCGAACCTTCTAACAATGCAGAGCCTAGCAGCACCGGAACGCGGCTACCGTCGGCTCGGATGAATTCTTTTTCAAAAGGGGTGTTTATGTTGTTAGCTGCCACTTCTGCAAGTTTTTCTTCATCGAGGCTGCGGTACTCTGGCGGTGTCATTTTTTGCCAGCCAATTTTTTGGGAAAACAAATCGTCTCGCGTGTGCCCTACTAGGTTTAAAAAAGCCTGATTGGCATCGGTTATCTCGCCGTTAATGTTCCAAAAAATAATCCCGATCATGTTAGAATCAACTATGCGCCTAAATCGAGCTTCGCTTTCGCGCAACTGAGCTTCGACTTGTTTGATTTCTGTGATGTCGCGGGCGATCGCTAAAACTGTTTCTACTGAATTATCCTTAGCAAATTCTGGAATAATTCGACATTGATAGTATGTTATCCCGTCGGGAGTGGGAAAATCAAATTCGATAGTTTCTTGTTTCCCAACGCGGAAAACTTTGACACAGGCTTCGTCCCACAGGTTGCAAATATCGGGGGAAGTTCCTAATTCTTTGTTACTTTTGCCGATAAATTCTGAGGGGGGTTTTCCGGTGGCTCGTTCGATTTCTTTGTTGACGTAAAGGTGGCGCAGTTGTCGGTCGAACCGCGCTATGATATCGGTAGAATTTTCGGCTAGTGCGCTAAATTCCTGTTCGCGCTGGTGAAGTTCTTGTTGAGTGCGGTGGTGTTCGGTTATGTCTCTAGCAAAAGAGAGAATTGAAACTAATGTTCCCGATTCATCGATGAGTGCAGAATTGTACCACTCGCAGTAAATTACCGAGCCATCTTTGGTATAGTTGCGGTTGTGGCAAACGTTGCGGGGTTCTTTGTTCTGTAACAGTTGATTTGTGACGGTCCCCACTATATCGAAGTCTTCTGGATAAACTATTGACCATTCGTGCCAGTATTTGCCGATTACTTCTGCTGCACTCCAGCCAAATATTTTTTCGGCCATTGGCGACCACCGCACTACTCGACCTTCTTTATCCCACTCTATAACTGCCAAGGGCGAGTTTTCTAAGTGAAATTCCCGCCGCGAGTTGGCTTGTTTTATTTTAGTTTGAAGTTGCTGGCGCAGTTGCTTGGCTTTGGCAAATCCCTCGCTGATCTCCTGTGCGTTTACTTGGTCGGCTTTGGCTATCTGAGCAATAGTTTTTGCTGTTTGTTTTTCGAATTCGTCCCAAGCAAGTTCGAGAGCAGATTCTGCCTGCTCTAGTTCACTGATGCTGTTCTGAAACAGTGCGTCACTTTCCAGTGGAGTTTCATTCATAATTTTGACACTTGGGAAACTATTTATTGGTAAATTAAAAATTAAAAATAAAAAACTAAAAATATGTAAATTCCTATTAAATTATACATTTGAAATTTTTTATGGGTGCGCGGAGCCGGTCGTTGGAGGCGGGCGGCGCTATTAAAGATGGCAGGCATTAGGGTTTGGCCTGCCGATCGGCAATTTCAGTCGATCGAGGAAAAAGTATCCTGGGCAAGCCTGCGGACGAGATCGGGCGAAATCGGGCGTTGAGTATATTTTTGCACAGGGTTGTGGTTTCGGGCGATCGAAAGAATATCGGCGGGGATCGGGGTGTCGGTTCTCTCGAATCTGTAGCGCAGGCGTTGGGTGTGCCAATCTCCAGCAGGAGAAGCTTGATGGCCCACAAGCAACCAGAAAGGTGAATTATTTGGCGCAAGTCGGGGAAATGGTCGCAGATCCCCCTAATCCCTTCCCAACCGGGGTACAAGAGCCTCTAACTGGGTCTTTTTGGGATGCGACGGAATAGAGACTAGGGTATCAGAGAGATTTGTTAAAGGTTTCACTCTGGTTGACACTAATGAAACTGTCCCAACCCCCTACAAATAATCTCAAGCCAGTTCGTCAATAAAAAGCTAAAATAAAATGTAAAGTTATTCAGTCTTTATAGGTCGCGTATGACTGCTGCTACATCAGTTAAAACTCAGTACGAAGCTGTTATCGGTCTCGAAACTCACTGTCAATTGAGTACGAATACTAAAATTTTCTCCAGTTCTTCTACAGAATTTGGCAATGCTCCAAATACTAACATTGACCCAATTTGTATGGGAATGCCGGGAGTGCTGCCAGTATTAAATGAAAAAGTCCTGGAATATGCGGTGAAAGCAGGACTCGCTCTCAACTGTCAAATTGCACCTTACAGTAAGTTTGACCGCAAGCAATATTTCTATCCCGATTTGCCGAAAAATTATCAAATTTCTCAGTTCGATTTGCCGATCGCCATTCACGGTTCAATAGAAATTGAACTGGTGGACGAAGCGGGCAATTCTACTAAAAAACAAATCGGAATCACTCGCTTACACATGGAGGAAGATGCAGGGAAATTGGTTCACGGCGGTAGCGATCGCCTCAGCGGTTCTACCTATTCAATGGTGGATTATAACCGCGCCGGCGTGCCTTTAATTGAAATTGTTTCGGAACCGGATTTGCGATCGGGCGCGGAAGCTGCCGAATACGGTCAAGAAATCCGCCGGATTATCCGCTACATCGGTGTTGGCGACGGGAATATGCAGGAAGGTTCCCTGCGGTGCGACGTGAATATTTCGGTGCGCCCGGTTGGCCGAAAAGAGTTCGGCACTAAGGTGGAAATTAAAAATATGAACTCTTTTAATGCGATCGAACGGGCGATCGATTACGAGATTGAGCGGCAAACTCAAGCTATCGAAAATGGCGAAACCATCGTCCAAGAAACGCGGCTTTGGGATGAAAACAAGCAGTGTACTTTCAGTATGCGACTCAAGGAAGGTGCGAGCGATTACCGCTATTTCCCGGAACCGGATTTGCCTCCGATCGAAGTTTCGGCAGATCAATTACGGGATTGGAAAGCTCAACTGCCGGAATTGCCGGCCCAAAAGCGCCATCGCTACGAAACTAATCTCGCTCTTTCTCCCTACGACACGCGGGTTTTGACTGACGACAAAGCGGTGGCGGAGTATTTTGAAAGGGTGATCGCCGCGGGTGCTGCTACTAAACAAGCTGCGAATTGGGTGATGGGCGATATCACTGCTTATCTGAAAAATGAGAAACTGGCGATCGCAGAAATTCCTTTTCAACCGCAGGATTTGGCCGAATTGCTGGCGCTAATTGATGCTGGCACGATCAGTGGCAAAATCGCTAAGGATATTTTGCCGGAGTTGCTGGCCAACGGTGGTTCGCCTCAAAAGTTGGTTGAGAGTAAGGGTTTGATTCAAATTTCGGATACTGGGGCGATCGATCGCGCGATCGATGCAGTATTAGCCGCCAATCCCAAGGAGCTCGAACAGTACCGGGCTGGCAAAACTAAGCTGCTGGGCTTTTTCGTCGGTAAGGTGATGAAGGAAACGGGCGGCAGGGCCGATCCGAAAGTGACCAATGAGTTGCTGGCAGCCAAGCTTAACGGTTAAGGCCAAGCATTCGTTAAGGGGTTTTTTGTAGCGGATAGAGCGGCGGGCGATCGGTTTTTCCTGAGTCCGCCGCGCGATCTGCCTTTTCCGCTTCATGGTAACTTTACAATTAAATAGACATTTCTTGACAAGAACTTCACACTTGGGGGTATCACCCCTCACTGCTATCGTGTTATATTGTGTTACGTAGATGCACCCTGATGGCAGAGAGAGTTACTTCGGTAGCTCTCTCTTTTTTTGTCTTTTTTTTGGGCACGGACTTGTAAATACGGATGCGGGAGCATCGGGAGATGGCCCTTCGGCTTCGCTCAGGGTAAAGAGTGGGAGAGTGGGATGGATACCGATTACTGATTAGCAATTACCAATTACCGATTACCAATTACCCCTTCAAGTCGATTACTATCAATTTGAGTTATTAACTAATTTTGACAGTATGACTGAACAAGCTAGCGAGCTAATCAAGCAGGGGATTTCGCAATATCAGGCGCACCAATTTGAGGCGGCGCTGGATTCTTGGCAGCAAGCGCTGGCCCTCTATCGGGAAATTGACGATCAACGCCGATCGGGCGCGGCGCTTGGTAATATGGGTGTTGCTTACGAGGCGCTGGGAAATTACGATCGCGCGATCGACTGTTATCAGCAGCATTTGGTGTTAGCGCGGGAAATTGGCGATCGCCGGGGCGAGGCGAATGCTTTGGGAAATCTGGGCAATACTTGCTGTGCTCTGGAAGATTTTTCTGGTGCTATTGATTACCAGCAGCAGCGTTTGGCGATCGCGCGGGAAACGGGCGACTCTCGCGGGGAGTTGGAAGCTTTGGGGAATTTGGCCCTAGCTTGCGATGGGAATGGCGATTTGCCCGGTGCGATCGAGTGTTATCAGCAGCAATTGTCGATCGCGCGCGTTCATAAGGACGATCGTATTGAACGCAATTCCCTGAAGAGTTTGAAGCTGGCTTACAAGTATTTAGCGGATTATGAGAAGGCCGACGAGTACCGAAAGCAGCAATTGGCGATCGTGCGGGAACTGTTTTTAACCGATAAAAATAATAATTTTCTCCAACTTGCAGAAACAGTTGGTTTGAATCCAGTCGAGGATTTTGCCGGAGCTGATTTAAGCGGTTTTGACTTGCACTACGCTGATTTTAACGGCGCGGATTTACGCGAAACCAACCTCCAGGGCGTAGATTTAACCTTGGCAGATCTCAGCGGTGCTTTGCTGAGTTCTGCTATTTTAATTAATGCTACTTTGTGCAATGCTAATTTGCGCGATGCTGAACTCAGCAGCGCCAATTTGAGCGGTGCAGATTTGCGAACCAAGCTGCCGAGGGCAAATTTGAGTGGTGCAAATTTAACTGGCGCAAATTTGAGCAGTGCTTATTTGCCGAATGCGCTTTTGGTAAATGCAAATTTGACAAATACTGATTTCAAAAATGCTGATTTGAGCGGTGTTGATTTGAGCGGTGCAAATTTAAACGGTGCTGATTTGAGCCGCGCTGATTTAAAAAATGTGGTAGTGGAAAACGCGAGGTTTATTGGTTGTTTGGGGATTTCGGAAGGGGTGAAAATTGAGTTGAGGACGCGGGGCGGGATTTTCGAGTAGAATGGGAATGTTGGTAATTGTAGAGAGGAATAAAAGCTATGACTGCCGTAACTGCAAAACGATTCTCGATCACGGAATATCACCGTTTGGCAGAACTGGGATTTTTTGAATCCGACGCTCGATTTGAATTGATTCGCGGAGAAATTATCAAAATGGCTGCTAAAGGTAGGCTTCACTCGGTTTGTAACTCGCTGTTATTTGGAGAATTGTACGTGTTGATGGCAAGACGTGCTTGCGTGCGCGGTCAGGAACCGATTATTTTGCCTACTGATAGCGAACCAGAACCTGATGTGGTGATTGCCCGCCATCGTTCTGACAATTATGTATCTTCTCACCCGGAAAATGCTGATATATTTTTGGTAATTGAGGTTTCTGATTCTACTTTGAAGTACGATCAGAGAACCAAGTTATCTCTCTACGCTGAATCTGGGATTGCTGATTATTGGATATTTAATTTGGTAGAGCCTCAACTGGAAATGTACAGCGAACCTTATCAGAAACAAACAGGTGGTTTCGATTATCGAGTGAAACGAGTGGTTTTGCCGAATGAGTTTGTGGTAATTCCAGGTTTTCCAGAGTTGTCTCTCGATTTATCTACGGTATTTCCGGCGCAAATACGTGAGTAAAGGTGAAGAGTGCGATCGCCTTTGATGATATAATCCAAAAGTGCGATCGACGAACTCCTCAACAATTTAATGTAACGGGCGCCACGCCGACATCACCAACCAATCAACATAGCGCCCGCCCGCGCACATCACCAACCAATGAGAAATTATCACAATCATCACATATAAAAAATTGCCGGATTATGATAAATTAGAAATGAAGCACTCGTCAAAATCTCCATCACAGTCTGGCAGAGCCAGCACTTCTCCCGATATGCGATCGCTAGAGTCTCACAACAAATACCCAGATTGCTTGTGGATGCAATTAGAAGCAATTCCATTACCATCGGTTGCAGCCCAAACCCAGCAGCTCGACATTCACTTGAGCCTCAATTTTAACGAGCATTGGGAACCTCTGCTCGGCGGCCGGGTTAAATTTGGTCTGCAAGGCGGGACACTCCAGTTAAATCTGGAAAACTGCGAAATTCCCGTAGCATCGCGTCAGTTAGTCGGAGATTTCAAACTGTCGCCAATCCAAAGCACTACAGAAGTTTTGTTAACCGAAAGTCTGCGGGAAGTTTCAGACAGCGAGAATTTGGAAAAAATCCAGGAAACTGATTGCACGTTTTGTGACATTTCCACAATCGGCGACGATACAAAGCCTGCTTGGATTTTTACATTAAAACGAGGCAAACCAGTATTAAAAGGTTTGCTAAAAAGTGTTAAAATAGCAAATTTTCCCGCGAAACCATTGCGGATTACAGCGACTTTTGAAGTTGCGAAAGAAGATATTTATCTCACAGATGCGGAGGGTTTGTGGCCGCATGATATTACGCCAAATCAACATTCGGTTTTAGCAAGAGTCTTGACTGTATATTTAGCAAATAAGCTCCAACCGGCTCTCAGTTGGGCGCTATTGTCCTACAATTTGCCTGCGGTGGAACAGCCTGAGGTGGAAATTGTCGCGCAGGCTGAATCGGAATTGCAGGAAATGGTCGATCGCATTATTTCCGCTAAAACCGATGATTTTGGCGAACTGGCAAAAATCGCTAATCTCAATCCAGCAGAGGATTTCGCGGGTGGTAGCTTGCTGGGAACGAGTTTAAGTGCAGTTGATTTTAGCAGTGCAAAGCTCGATCGGGCAAACTTCCGGGGTGCAAACTTAAACGATGCCGATTTCAGCGACGCCAACCTGCAAAACGCCAAATTCGGCGGTGCTGATTTGAGTGGCGCTTTCCTAGGAAATGCCGATTTGAGTGGCGCAGATTTGTACCGCGCCAGTCTGGCTTTAGCTAACTTCAGCGGTGCAGATTTGAGCGGCGCAAATCTGATCGAAGTGAACTTAACAAATGCTAATTTCAGCGGTGCGAATGTCAAGTCAGCCAGGTTTGGGAATAACGCCGGACTTGCGGAGGATGTGAAGCTGAATTTACAGCAACGGGGAGCGATTTTTGAGGAGGTTTAGTAGAGTGAAGCGTTTCACAGTTTTGGGCGATGGTTAGAGGTAAATACGCTTGGGTTAACGCTTTTTTGTCATTGGGATCGCAGAGAAGGCGATCGCAAAGACTAGGTTGCTTCTCAATCAAGTGCGGTGCATCCTGAGCAATTAGCCTGTTAACCCAAGTGTATTGTGATAAAATATATAAAGTGCGATCAAAATTGATATAACTTTATACCGTGCCGTAATGACTGCGCCACCAACTCCGCCACCGACAGCATCCCAATCAAGTCCAACTGCTGTAGAACAATCTCCTCCAGTCAGTACGCGATCGGGTACATTCATCCAAAAGGTAGTGATGAATGTTTTAGAGATTGTCGATCAGGTGTTCTATGCGTTGATGGGTAAACTTGGGAGAACAGTTTATGGATCAATTCAGGATGCGATCGCGATCGGTATTATTTTAAAGCTTCCCGGTTTAATCGGTGAAATTATTATCGGTAAAGATTTTTCAGGTTTCGATATTTGTCTGCAAGAAAGCCCTTGGGGTGTATCTCGTTATGCTTGTTTCATTATTGTAGCTTCTGATTTTTTGTTGTGGATAGTTCTCGCAGGTCGAATCATTGGTCGATTTTGGGCAGATTTAAAAGATTTGAAAAATAATCCCTAGGAGATATTTGATATGACTTTAGTCAACCGCAAACAAATTAGTCTTTATCAAGAAGCTGAAGCTGGATTAAATTCTTTAGTAAAGCAAACGGCTCAAGTTGGTGTTGGTTTGTTGGGGATGCTGTTGCTGACAGGAGGAAATCCACCAGCTTTGACAGTAGGGTTAAGTGTAGTTGGGGGAATTGCGTTTGTTGCTTGGAGCGAAGAAAAGCGACTGACTAAATTTTATGCGCGACAGACTCAGATAATACATAATTCTGTCATTGCGACTGAAACGACGCAATCGGAACTCAAACATAATCCTGTCATTGCGAGTGGAACGACGCAATCGCAAATTCCTAATACCAGTGAGTCTGAACCGACTAAATTTGAGGGACGACAATCGCAACTTCCTAACTCTAGTGAGTCTGAATCGCTTGCAAATGACATCAAACAAATCCTTGAAGCAGATACAGATAATTTATCGGAATTGATGAAACAGGCTGGTCTAAATCCAGATGAAGATTTAGCAGGAGCTGATTTAAGTAGTGTTAAAGCAGTTGGCTGCAAATTGAGTAGATTCAATCTCAGCGGTGCAAACTTAGATCATGCCGATTTGAGTCGTGCTGATCTGAGTTCGGCTAACTTAAGCAATGCTAAACTAACAAACATAAAACTTTGTCGCGCTGACTTAAGTGGCGCCGACCTGCGCGGTGTCAACCTGAGCGGTGCTAACCTGAGCGGTGTCAACCTGATCCGTGCCGACCTGCGCGGTGTCAACCTGAGCGGTATCAACCTGAGCGGTGCCAAACTGAGCGGTGTCAACCTGAACGGTTTCAATCTGAGCGCTGTCAACCTGCGCGGTGCCAACCTGATCTTTGCCAACCTGATCTTTGCCAACCTGAGCGGTGCCAACCTGAGCGATGCCGACTTGTGGACTGCCGAGTTGAGCGATGCAGACTTGAGCAATGCCAATTTAAGCAATGCCAATTTAAGCAATGCTAATTTAAGCAATGCTAATTTAAGCAATGCCAATTTGCACAATGCTAATTTGACGGCAACAAACCTGAGCACCGCCAAAGTAGAAAGTGCTCGATTTGGTAACAATGTCGGACTTGATGAAGATGCAAAGTACGAACTAGAAAAGCGAGGTGCAATCTTCCCGCAAGATGAGCGAATCGCAGCAATGGTGTAAAATTTGTGTTTAGACGGCAAAACATCGGCCAAGTTAAGAGTTGCCGTCATCTGTATTGAGTCGCTTGATAAAAATGTGTCTTCAATACGAGCTATGATAGTTGGGTAACGTTGGAGCAAGTAAAAAACTAACATGAATCAAACTTCTACAGTTACGATCGGCAACACATTTTATACAATCCTCGCAGAACTCTCTGCAAGCTCTGGAAAATCAATCCAAGCAGTTCTCGAACAAGCAATCGAACAATACCGAAGACAACAGTTTTTAGAAGCAGCAAACCAAGCTTATATTGCTCTACGCAATAACCCCGAAGCTTGGCAAGAAGAACTTGAAGAACGATCGCTCTGGGACACCACTTTAGAGGATGGTTTAGACTTTTTGAACTGTGGGGCACAGTCTCTCCAACAACATTAATAATGGTAGAGGAAAGACTGCGTATTCTTTTGAATTTATAGCTAAATTATCCCTCATCCTCCGATTTCACAGGAGCACGCCCAGAAATCACAATAAATCCCACAGACTCCAGAGTCAGGTGCGGGCGGCGAATTCCCGCTAAAACCGCTTGACTCAACGCACTTTCCGTACTGATTTCATCAGCCAAAACCGATTCTAAAAGTTGTGCCGATTTAGAAAGTCGATTCAAACGTAATTGCAATTGATTCACCCGGTTTTCAAGTTGAATTGCAGCACTGATAGCGGAATTATTGCACATTTCGACAAAAGCCTCACGCCCGCGCAGCAATTCCTCAGATACCACCCGCCCCTTTTGACAAAAATCATCCCAATCCAGCGGATCGACAAAACTGTCAATCATCGAAGTACGATTTTTCGACAAATTGTAATCCCGATTCGGGCCGCCTTTCCCCTTATAACCCCGCTGCAAAATTGCCAGAACTTCCGCATCTTCTACCAGAGACATTTGTTCGCTGCGAGCATCTACATACACCGTTTCAAAAGTTGGCAGAAACAGAGCATCAGCACGCCGCTGCAAAGCTTTCAAGTTGTAATTTTCGATGTTTTGTGCTTGCAAAACTTGAGCAGCAGGCTGCACATCAGTCTGGATTGAATAATTAAATTGGAAGCCAAACCATTCCTTCCCTTCCGCAGCATCCCAACTTTCATCGTGGCGCCACATCGCAAAAGCTTGACCCCGATCGTCCCAGCGAACATAAGCGCCCAGTGCATCAATTAATCCCTCGCCAGTTCGGTAAAGAACCACATCGGTATTTTGATGAGCAATGCGCCGATTGTAACTACCGTATTGCTGACAATAGGGAACTAATCGAGTTGTCAAATCCTTGGAGGGAATTAAGGTTTTTTGAGTAGGTTGATAGCGCATCAAACCAGATATACTCGGATGTTCGACTTGTTTGAAGTGGAGAGCTTGACACAGCCAACCTTCCGCCGCCCGCTGCATTTCTTTATGGCCTGCATCGCAGTTGTCGAGGGATTCAAAATACTGAGATGCGCTGTCATCGAGTGTGTCTATTTCATCGAGAGCGTACTGTTCATCGATTTTGATTTTCTCTTGTTCGATTTCAGTTTTAATCGATTCAAGTTCGCTTGATAAGCCTTTTGCTCCTTCAGTAAACAACTTTTCTTCAAGTTGAATGAGCTTTTTGTCAGCATAAAACTGAAGGCTGGAAATAGATTTGTTGAAGATGTCAAACCCGTTTTTCAAGACTTGAAACCAAGCTTCGTGGGGACTGTCGGGCATATCCGGGCCTGCAAACAAACAAAATTGGACTCCCATTTTGCTACCAATGCGATCGACTCTGCTGAGTCTTTGTTCTAACTGGTTGGGAAACCACGGTACATCGAAGTGGACTAACCAATCTGTTAATTGCAGATTTACGCCTGTTTCTGCCGATCGATCGCACACCAAGACAAAACAATGCGGTTCAGTCTTAAACCGATGCAGACTATCCTCCACATCATCCGCAGACTTGGCCATGTCATGGCTGGCGATCGCCTTTTTACCAAAGATTTTAGCTAAATTCTCCGCAATTTCTTGACAAGTTACCGTAAAACTGGTAAAAATTACAATTTTCGGGAAACGCTCGCCCGGAATCGGTCGTTTAATTTGCTGTTGAATTCTGGAGAGCAAATCGCGAGGATTGGTGTGATACTCGCGCGGAACCTTCAAAGCAACTGCCAAAAATCGCAAAATTGCGATTCGTAACAAACCCAGTCGATCGAACCCTTCCTCGACCTTTGACACGGTGTTGAGTAAGGTTTCGAGAAGTTCCCTTTCTTCGGAAAACAGCGCAGTTCGAGTCAAAATCGCCGTGTCACTTTGTCCAAAATCGCGATCGATCTCTGGACTTGATTTCTTCTGCAAACGAGCTTTGATCACCCGTTCCAAAACATTCAGCCAAGTACCGGAAGCGCGGAAAAATAGCAGAAAAATTCTCTGATATTCGCTAGATTTGGGAGCAGCAGCGCGCCATTTATCGAGTACAGTTTGAATTGCTGACCACTGTTCGTCATTCAGATCGTACTCGGCTTTGGGGACAGTATCGCGATCGAAAATTACATCTTCCACCGCATCTCGGCGATTGCGGAGAATCCGGCGATGGAGGCGGTAGGTATCGCTAACGTGGGTGCGAATAGTTCGGATTAGGCGAGATTTTTCTTCAGTATCTGCGGTTTTCAAGCATTTTTCTAATTCCTTTGCTAATCCGATTAAATAATCATCTTTAGCAAAAAGAGTGCGGAGTTCAGCAAGTTTTGTTTGCAAAACAGCAGGCTGTGTTGTTTCTCGGAAATCCAGTAAAGTACGACCAATTTCGTGACGGCTTTGTACTCGTTCCTTGAAATTTTCCAAATCTTCAAGACGATAGGTTGTGGGATCTAACAAGTGCAACATCGTTAGAAAATCTTGCTCGCGGCCGACGACTGGCGCTGCTGATAATAACAATAAGTTTTTGCTTTTGTGAGCGAGTTTCTGGCAGAGTTCAAAGGATTGTTGCTGATTGCGATCGCCAGAATTAGCCATTGCCGCCAGATCCTGTGCTTCATCAACAATCAGAAAATCGAGGTTAGCGTTGCGGCTAATTTGATTGATTTCGGTAAGAGAAACAAGCTGCACTCTGTCAGCAAAATGAGACAAATAGAATTTATTTTCTAATTCTTGCCGCCACTGTTCGAGTAGGTATTTGGGAGCGATAACCACAGCGCGCCCGTTGGGATCGTCCAGTAGAAATTGGCGGAGAATTGTCCCAGCTTCTACTGTTTTGCCTAATCCTGCTTCATCTGCCAATAAATAGCGCACGATTGGGTCTTCTAAGACGCGCCGCACGACTTCAACTTGGTGCGGGTACAGGTCTATGTTCGCAGAGATTAATCCGGTCATACCACGGCTGACGGCGCGCTGTTCGATCGCAGATTGGACAAATGCCAATCGGCGATCGTGAAAATACGGCGTTTCTTGGCCTTTGACTGCTAAAATGTCGATCGGATCGGCGATCGGGATATTGCAGCGCACGTAAAGTTCGGTTTCGACAGCTTGCAAACTTTGGCTATCGGGGAGGTCAATTTCGTACTCTAACTTATCTTCATCCCAGTCATAAACTCGGCCAATTATCCATCTTTCCTGAGTTGTGCTCCAGAGGTAGCAGCGGGTTTGGCGCTGAAGTCTGGCTTCTTGTAGCAAACCCAAGGGTACAGTTTTGCGGATGCGGTTTTTTACTGAGCAAAAATATTCAATTACGGCATCGGGGTGTGATACCTCGACAACTTTTCCGATTCCCATATCGTTTTTGGGCGATCGAACTAACGAACCAACATCAATCATAATTTCAGCCTGACAATACTTACTAGAATACACTAACGCCTGAGCGACGAGAATAACATTGCATCTTGATTGCGGGTAATAGTATAATTCTAATGTCACCGGATTCGATCGGCTATTTGGCATTTGAATTTAAGCTAGATCGCGGGCAGGATGCCCGCGCCACAAGAGTTTAAGTTATAAATTAAATGTGAGACAGCTTATCAGAATACGTAATTACGATCGCCCAAAAACAACACCTGCATTGCCAGATTCCCATTTCGGGTATTTGTGCATAATACTAGCGTAGATTTCCGAGTCTGTGAAGGCTGTTAACCAAGCTTGTAGAGGCATCCAAGGCTGTTGGTTGAACCAACCTGTATCGGTATGGGCGAATTGACGGACGAAAGGTGCGATCGCCATATCAGCTAATGCTACACTATTACCAAACAAATATTTGTTCGCGCTTAACTGTGCATTGAGTTTCGCGATAAATAAAGCACCTTCATATCGATGCACTTGAGCATCAACATCTGGGTAACGCTCAGGGTATTTATAACGGTCGAGATGATATTTAAATCTATCATCAAATTGAGCAATTAGTGCTAGCATTTCTGTCACAGAACCTTGTTCTGGCATCAACCATTTTTGAGGATCATGTTGTCCCAATGCCCACAACATGATATCAATACTTTGATCGAGTACACGCCCATCAACATCAATCAATATCGGTACCGTACCTTTCGGAGATACATCTAACATTTCTTGTGGTTTGTCTCGTAAAACAACTTCCCGCAACTCACACGCGCGATTGCTAACCATCAGCGCCAAGCGCGCGCGCATAGCATAGGGACAGCGGCGGAAGGAATACAAAATTGGGTAGGTTGGTGACATATATAGCCTTTCTCAAAAAGGTGAGGTACGACTGGGCATAGGGCATAAGGCATAGGGCATAGGGCATAGGGCATAGGGCATAGGGCATAGGGCATAGGGCATAGGGCTATCCTCATCTTTCTGAGAACCGCTATAGGATTAGTCATTAGTCATTAGTCATTAGTCATTAGTCATTAGTCATTAGTCATTAGTCATTAGTCATTAGTCATTAGTCATTAGGAAGGCTTTAGAGTCAGAAACCGGGTTTCTTTCTAGATTTCTCGTCACCCAGCCAGATTTTTCATAGAAACCCGGTTTCTTTGAGCTTCGTGCTAATACTATTAATCGATCGCACTATCGGGTTTTTCCTTAGCATCATAGCGTGCGCCGATATGTGCTTGGTTGCGACGCTTAGCCAACTCAATTTGACGCTGCCGCTCAGATAAGCCTTGTTTTTTAGTTTCAGTTTTCGAGTCATGACAATGAGGACAACTTACACCAAGTACAAAGAATTCTGAAGCCCTATCTTCCTCACTAATTGGGTGACGACAACCGCGACAAAGTTCGTAGTTACCAGGCTTTAAATCATGAACAACAGAAACCCGTTCATCAAAGACAAAACATTCGCCTTCCCAACGACTTTCTGCTTCCGGCACCGTTTCCAAATATTTTAAAATCCCGCCTTCGAGATGATAGACTTCATTAAAGCCTTGCGATCGCAAAAAAGCAGTAGATTTTTCGCAGCGAATACCACCGGTGCAAAACATTGCTACCTTTGGTTTTTCGCGTAAAGCAGCTTCTTTGAGCGCCCATTCAGGTAACTCGGAAAAGCTTTTTGTTTTGGGATTAATAGCGCCTGCAAAAGTACCCATAGATACCTCGAAGTTGTTACGCACATCAACTACGACAACATCAGGATCATCAAGCAGCTTATTCCACTCATCGGGCTTGACATATTTGCCAGCCATGAGGGATGGATTAATATCGGGTATTCCCATCGTGACGATTTCGCGTTTTAAGCGGATTTTCAGGCGGTAAAAAGGTGCTTTTTCCGAAAAAGATTCTTTGTGAACCAAATCAGCAAAACGCGCGTCACAGCGCAAGAATGCGAGCACTGCGTGTACGCCCTCGGATGAACCGGCGATCGTCCCATTGATGCCTTCTGCTGCCAACAAGATAGTGCCTTTGACGTTGTGGTGGTTGCAACAATCGAGTAGCGGTGCTTTGAGGTCGGCAAAATCGGATAATTCAACGAACTTATATAATGCAGCGGTTAAGAAATTAGCCATAGATCGAATTGATAGCACTAATTGATTTTCATAGAAATATGAAAATTCAGTTAAAGCGGGCGGTGGGGCTCGAACCCACGACGTCCAGCATGGGAAGCTGACATTCTACCACTGAATTACGCCCGCGCTTAGTCTTTTTTACTTGCTTTCACCTTTGAGGTGTCGCGGTAAAAAATGACCTGAAACACATTATACAACGATTTTGCGATTCTGAGTCAACCATTTTGACAATTAAGTTTTGGTGGATGGTCGATCGCCCCTCCAAACAAAAAAAAGTCCTGCACCAAAGGCAGGACTTATACTTCTACTCTTCAGTCCGCGGAGGCGGACATCGTTTGTATAGCCGCGGTTTCAACCGCCGGGGCCATTGGAAAAACTGGAGGAGCGATCGATCCGATCGCCCTCAACGCTTAAACGAAGCGCAAAGAGCCACCATCAAGGCTCAGGGGAGAAACAGATTGGACGATCGCAATCAACTCATTTGCAGCCGGAGTCTTCTTGAAAATAGCGGTGCCATCGGGCAATCCAGCGGGAGAAGCACCGAACAAGTAGGTGCTGGGAGCGCCTTGAAGCTGGATGATATCCTCGCTGGAGTCGTAGCCGACAATCAAAGCGTAGTCGCCGGCGCCAGTACCGGTATCGATGCCATCGTTGTAGTAGAACTTGACTGCATCTCCCAGCAAGAAGGTATCGTTACCTTGTGCGCCAATCAGGGTATCGATTTCGCCGCGTCCGGGATTAGTTGCGGTAATATCAACACCAACCAGGAAGTCGTTACCCCGATCGCCATTGAGGAGATCGTTGCCGCCGCCACCAAAGATCACGTCGTCACCTTTGCCTCCAAATGCGGTATCTTGGCCATCGCCGCCAACCAGAGTGTCGTTGCCGCGATTGCCAAAGAGGCTATCGTTGCCGCTGTTGCCAAATAGGGCGTCGTCACCTTTGCCTCCGAAGAATGTGTCGTTGGCGCTATTGCCTACCAAGGAATCGTTTCCGCCGTTGCCAAACAGGAGATTGTTACTGCCTGTGCTAGCTAGAATGTCGTTGCGATTGCTGCCCTGGTTAGAAGGCAGTGAGTCAGTTGGTGTGGGTGTAGGCGTGGCTGTGGGTGCGATCGGCAGTGCGATCGACTGATCCGGCGCTGGCGTGAAAACGGTTGCAGGTGTTGTGCCTGGTGTAGGCGTTGTGCCTGGTGTAGGCGTTGTGCCTGGTGTAGGCGTTGTGCCTGGTGTAGGCGTTGTGCCTGGTGTGGGCGTTGTGCCTGGTGTGGGCGTTGTGACTGGTGTGGGCGTTGTGACTGGTGTGGGCGTTGTTACGGGTATTAGTATGGGTGCGGGCGTTGTTGCCGGTGTTGGTGTTGTTGCCGGTGTTGGTGTTGTTGCCGGTGTTGGTGTTGTGACAGGCGTTGGTGTTGTGACTGGTGTTGGGGCCTCTGGTAAATTAGCTGTGAGAATCGCAGTACCTGAGAGGTTGTTGATGGTTTCGATGAAACCAGCACCTGCAACAGTCGGCGATGCACCGAAGAAGTCTAAAATCACAACGTCATCGGCTGGGCGGGCGATTCCGTCTTTGTTGATGTCAATCAGCAAGCTAGTACCTTGTCGGGTTAAGCCTGTATTTCCCGATGACAGCGACAGCGACAAGCTAGGGCTGGTACTGACATTGTTGCTAAAATCAACAAAGTCTAAGCGATCAATACCACCTGTATCCTGAATTTGAAGTTGACGTTGCCCAGAATCTTGCAGCAGATAGTGATCGTTACCTGCACCGCCTCGCAGCGTATTTCCAATGCTAAATGCGGCATTGAGCGTATCATCGCCAGCACCGCCTTCTACAATGCTATTACCGCCACCACTGAGATAGTCATTGCCCGCACCGCCATCCAAGGTGCTAGCCCCAAATCCGGCAAAAAGCGTGTCATCTCCATCACCACCAGCGAGATTGCCATTTGCACTCAGAAAATCATTGCCCGCACCGCCATCAAGGGTGTCAGTGCCACTGTCGCCAATCAGGGAATCATTTCCCCCACCTCCACTGAGGCTGTCGTTTCCTTCACCGCCCAGCAAGGTGTCATTGCCATCTAACCCACTGAGGGTGTCATTGCCACCGAGGCCTGAGATGTTGTCATTACCGGCAGTGCCTGTGAGGTTATCATTGCCGGGAGTGCCTGTGAGTGAATTGGTTCCTGGTGCCGCCGTAGCCTCAGTGAGATTAGCAGCGAGGATGTCGGTACCTGAGAGGTTATTGATGGTTTCGATGAAACCAGCACCTGCAACAGTCGGCGATGCACCGAAGAAGTCTAAAATCACAACGTCATCGGC
>NZ_JAUBVX010000039.1:29009-64307 GCF_036706065.1 Microcoleus sp. A2-C3
AGGGTGTCAGTGCCACTGTCGCCAATCAGGGAATCATTTCCCCCACCTCCACTGAGGCTGTCGTTTCCTTCACCGCCTAGCAATGTGTCATTGCCATCTAAGCCACTGATGGTGTCATTGCCGCCCAAGGCAGAAATGTTGTCATTGTCTGGCGTGCCGCCGATCAGAGTGTCACTTGAGGATGTACTGGAAATTACTGCCATTTTTTTTCCTGCTTATTTGTAACAGGCGAGGGCGATTTTTACATCAGCACCTGACCCTATTTATCTATCAGGACTTTTGCCAAAAATTATGCAATTTTTCAAAGTTTTTTTTGGTGCGACAAATTTTGTTTTATTTGCGGCGAAAGATGTTATAGTTTCTACCCGCATATTTAAGTGCATGACCAAATCCGTATGTACGCAGATATCAATTAAAAGAATTTAGCAACGATCGCCCGATCGCGATCGACAGCCGCAAGACAGGATATGTGTAGGGTAAGAGCAACGCGATTGTGACAACAGGCAGCCCGATCGCCCTTTTTGATATCCAAAGGGCGAGATCCCTTGACTATTTTTTCTCACCGAAGGGCGATCGCCTTTTTGCTATAGTAGAATTGTGACCTAATACAAATTAGCTAAAGACCGCCGATCGGGAAATATGAATCAACAAATCCAAACAATTATCACAAAAACTCAGCAAGGTCTCAAAAAACTTTACGGCGAACAATTAGACAAAATTGTTATCTTTGGCTCCCAAGCCAGAGGTGATGCTAGACCAGACTCCGATATCGATATCTTAATTGTTCTAAAAAATTCCTTTAACTACTCTCAAGAAAGCGATCGAATTAGTATTTTTATTGCCGAATTGTGTTTAGAATATAATGTGCTGATTAGCTGTGCATTTGCCACTGACGAGCAGTTTAGTCAGCACAATAATGGTTTCTTTCGCAACATTCGACAAGAAGGGTTGGCGATTTGACTCCAGAACAACAAAGACTACTGGAGAAAGCAAATAGAAGTTTGCAAGCAGCGAGAGAATTGAATAATACCGGTTTTCCTGAATTTGCCACATCCCGTGCTTACTATTCGATGTTTTATCTCGCCACAGCATTTTTAGAAGCCGAAGGACTATCCTATTCCAGGCACTCAGCCTTTATCGCTGCTTTTGGGGAACGCTTCGCTCGCACTAATCGAGTTCCAGTAGAATTGCACCGCTACCTAATTGATGCTGAAAGAACCCGTCTGAGAGCTGATTATAATGTCGATCCAAATATCACAGAAACCGATGCTGAACAACTGATATCGCGGACAGAATACTTTCTCAATTTTGCCCTAGCTAATATTGATTCGCTTCCTCCACCATCTCGTTAAATGATAGACAGTATGTTTTGATATGGAGGTCGATCGCACTTTACCTCTTTTTCTCAACAATCGTACCATTTCCTTACCCAGAGAACTTCGATCGCCCTTCCCGTTTTTTCTTCCCCCGCACCAGATTAAAAACCCAGACTTGCAAACCATCCATATAGGTATAAACCACCGGAATCACCACCAAAGTCAACAGCGTAGAAGTCATCAAACCGCCAATTACCGCCATCGCCATCGGACTCCGCACCTGAGATCCCGCGCCAATTCCTAGCGCGATCGGCATCATCCCAGCTATCATCGCAATAGTTGTCATCAAAATCGGCCGCAACCGCGCCACACCAGAATCCAGCGTCGCCTCATACATCGGCTCACCTTCCTTCTGATTCATAATCGCGTAATCCACCAACAAAATGGAATTCTTCGTCACAATTCCCATCAGCAACACCACCCCAATCAAAGCGTACAAACCGAGAGATTTTTGACCTACCAAAAGTCCTAGCAGCGCACCACCCAGAGACAAAGGTAATGCCACCATAATTGTGATCGGATGCAAGAAGTTCGCAAACAACAGCACCAACACACCATAAATAAACAATACCGCCGTTCCCAAAGCTCCCGCAAAACCGCTGAAAATATCCTGCATTACCTTCGCATCACCAGAAGATTCCTGTTCCACACCAGGTGGTAAAGGATTCATTGCAGGCAGTTTCTTCACCGCAGCAACAGCTTCTCCTAAAGTCGTACCTTGCAACAAATTGCCCTCTACAGATACTTGACGAGCTCTGTCATAGCGATCGATCTGAGAAGGCCCGCTGCCCAAAGTAATATCAGCCACCGCCCTCAACGGCACAAAAGTATTATTTTTCGCCGGTACTTGCAGGTTCTTAATTGTTTCGATATCGCTGCGAAACTGCGATGCTAACATCACATGAATCGGAATTTGTCTGTCCGGCAAATCAAATTTAGCAAGATTCGAGTCAATATCTCCAATCGTTGCTAAAGAAGCAGTTCGAGCAATTTGCTGCACCGAAACACCCTGATCCGCCGCCCGAATCGGATCGGGTTTCACCAAAATCTCCGGCTTCACCAAACTCGCGCTCGATTGTACCTCAATCAGTCCCGGAACTTGCCTCATTTGTTGCGTGAGAGTTTCCGCAGTTTTAGTTAAAGCTTCCGCATTTTCGCTCTTGAGGACGATCGACATTTGCTTCCTACCGCCGACACGCCCTTGAGCAAAACTCAGTCGCACACCCGGAACATCGGTAAGTTTCGGCCGCATTTCCTCCTCAAACTTCTGTTGCTTAATTCGCTGATTGGCAGGCTTCAATTTCACGTACAGACTGGCTGTATTTACGCCACTAGCGCCCCCTCCGCCGCCACCTGCTGCCCCGGAGACAGTCGGAGCGCCTTCGGTCTCCAAAACGCTATCTACGGCTGGATGGGCGAGCAATAATTTAGTTGCTTGCTGCACTGCTAAATCTGTCTGTGACAAGGTAGAACCGGGCGGCAATTCAATGGAAACTGTCGAAAGTCCGGTATCATCGCGATCGATAAAGCCCGTGGGAATGAAAGGAATTAATTGAACACTGCCGAAAAACAAGGCTACACCTAAAATTAGGACGATCGCCCGATGCTTCAGCGCCCAAGTCAAAAGCCGGCGGTACTGATAAGAAAGTTGGTCTTTTTTAAGTTCCTGATGATGCCCTTTCTCCTTAAACATATAAGCCGCCATCATCGGAGTCACGGTGCGGGCTACTAACAGCGAAAACAACACCGAAGCCGAAACCGTCACCCCAAAAGGTCGAAAAAACTGACCAGGAATTCCCGGCATAAAAGCCACCGGTGCAAATACCGAAACAATCGTCATCGTCGTCGCAACGACAGCCAAACCAATTTCAGCAGAAGCATCCAAAGCAGCTTGATAAGGCGTTTTCCCCATCCCGACATGGCGTTCGATATTTTCAATTTCGACGATCGCATCATCGACTAATATTCCCACCACCAGCGACAGCGCCAACAAAGTCATGCTGTTAAGCGTATATCCCACCATTCTCAGCACAGCAAAAGTAGGAATTGCCGACAGCGGCAAAGCCACAGCAGCAATCAAAGTAGCCCGCCAATCCCGCAGAAAAATAAAAATTGTGATAATCGCTAAAACCGCCCCTAAAATCAAAGCATCCACAGAAGCTTCATAGGAATCTCGGATGTGATCTCCTAAAGTATAAATAAGTTCCAGCTTGACATCGGTTGGCAAAGTTTTTTCCATTTTATTAACAGCTTCCCGCACCGCTTCTTCCACAGTCACCAGAGTGCTGCCGGTGCTGCGGAGGATGGCAAAAGCCACGACTGGCTTGTTATTGAGCCGCGCGCCCTGACGCGCTTCCGAGTAGCCTTCCTCAACTTTTCCCAAACTAGAAAGCGGCACAAAACCACCTTTAGGCAAGGTAATTTGATAAGCTTGCAACTGTTCGATAGTTTTGGCACTGCCGATGGTGCGGACTGTTTGCTCGGAATTGCCGATTTCAGTTCTGCCACCTGGAAGATTGATGTTAAAATTGCGAATTTGATCGTTAACTTGGGTAGCTGTAATCCCCAGACTTTGCAATTGTTCGGGGTTTAAATCAACTCGAATATCCTTATCTCTGCCTCCAATGCGCTGCACTTGAGCCACACCTTTGACGGAGAGGAGGACGCGGCTGATGTTTTGGTCGATTAATTCGCTTAGCTGTTCTACCGTTTGGCGATCGGAAACCACGGCGTAGGACATGATGGAACTGCCGGCAAATTCTACCCGCTTGACAACGGGGTCGTTAATGTCTTGGGGCAGGCTTTGGCGGATTTGGGCGATCGCATTTCGGACATCATTCGTAGCGCGATCGCTATTTGTACCCAACAAAAAGTTAACAGTCGTATTAGAAGAACCATCATTAACAGTAGAAATAATGTGGTCAATATTCCCCAAACCCGCCACAGCATCTTCTACTTTTTTCGTAACTTGAGATTCAAGTTCTGCTGGATCTGCCCCCGGTTGGCTGACGGATATCGAAACAGAAGGGATATCGATATTAGGTGAATCATCAATCCCTAAAACCGGAAATGATACTAAACCCCCGATTGTCAGAATTAAGAATAAAACAATCGTCGGGACAGGCTGTTTAATCGACCAAGCCGAAATATTAAAAGACATATTTAAACAGTTGACAGTTAACAGTTGACAATTGACAGTGGAAATGGCCGTTATTAAT
Source organism: Microcoleus sp. A2-C3 (assembly GCF_036706065.1). Classification (NCBI taxonomy): domain Bacteria; kingdom Bacillati; phylum Cyanobacteriota; class Cyanophyceae; order Oscillatoriales; family Microcoleaceae; genus Microcoleus; species Microcoleus sp. A2-C3. The sequence continues at coordinate 33,604 of NZ_JAUBVX010000039.1, forward strand.
AACTCTTGATTTTCTTTTTCTTCTCTTCTCTTTATTCGGCATCTTGCCCGCTCCAAATTATGTATTAACTAACTAATAGTAAGGTGCGTCAGGGGAAAATTATTAGTTTGTAGTAGCCAAATTCTGACCTGACGCACCCTATAATAACTACTGCCAACTGCCAACTGCCAACTGACTACTGCCAACTGACTACTGCCAACTGACTACTGACTGCTGACCTTAACCCGATCGCCATCCTTAAGATAACCAGCACCAGCAACAACCACTTTATCCCCCGCTTTCAGCCCTTTTTTAATCTGAACCTTAGCACTCGTCAAATCCCCAACCGCGCCCCCAGTAATCTCCCCAACCACCACCGGCTGAGCCTGCACCTGATCCTCCCCCACAAGTTTGTAAACAATAGAACTGCCGTCAGACTGTGGTAAAATAGCCTTAGCAGGAACTTTCAAACCTTGCGCCGTCGCCGTCGAAATCGAAGCGCGCAAAAACATTCCCGATCGCAAAAACTCACTTGCAGGCAAATCAATCTTCACCGTAGCCTGCCGATTTTGCGGGTCAACTAACGGCGAAATATCTCGCACAGTTCCCGACAACTTAATCCGCTTATCAGAATCAGAAGTAATCTGCACCGCCGTTCCCGGTTGTACTTGCGCAACCTGAGTTTCCGGCACTTTCAATTGCAGTTCGAGCTTATTTCCGCGAATAATCGAAAATAATTTTTGACTGCCCGCAGAAACATCACCAACTCGACCAATTCTTTCCGACACAATACCGCTATCCGGCGCTCGAACTATAGTTTGTTCGAGTTGAGTTTGCAACTGTTGAACTTGTGCATCATTGCTGCGAACACTTGCTGCATTGTTTCCCACATTTGCTCTAGCGCTGCTGACAGTTGCGGCCGCAGTATTCACCTTAGCGCGGGCACTGAGTAGTGCTGCTCGCGCGGTACTGATATTAGCTTCGGCATTAACTACTTTAGCTTGAGCCGATCGCACTTCTTCCGCCGCTTTGTTCTGTTCTTCTACAGCTTTATTCAAATCAGCCTTAGTTTTGTTCACATCTTGAACAGCAGTTTCTCGCTCCGTCTTGCGCTTTTCCAAATCTTGCTGGCTAATCACTCCCTGCGTAGCCAAATTTTGGGTGCGATTTACCTCTCTTTGGGCTTGAGCTAATTTAGCCTGGGCGGAAGCAATGCCAGCCTTAGCCTGCTCGACGCCAGCTTTAGCTTGATTCACGCCAGCTTCAGCTTGGCCAACACCCGTTTTAACTTGGGCCAAATCAGCGACGGCTTTTTCAACGCCAGCTACGGCTTGAGCGACCCCAGCTTCGGTTTCTTGTTGAGTTGACTGAGCTTGCTGCACCTGAGCTTGCGCTTGTTCTACCGTAGAATCTGCCGATTGTACTTTAGCAACCGCTGCGGCAATTTGCGATCGCAACACCGAATCATCCAAAACCGCCATTACCTGACCTTTTTCTACCGCATCCCCTTCCTTCACCAAAACCTGCTTGATTTGCAAACCGTTGGCTTGCGGCAACACCGGCAGCAAATCGTAAGCCGCCACAGTGCCCGTCGCTTCCAGAGTTTGAGCCACCTCGGCAGATTCCACAGCCGCCACAGTCACAGTCTGAGCAGTTGCTGACTGAGCCGCCACTGGGGCTGTCACTACGGGGCGCGCACTTTTTTCCGCAATCAAGTGTACGCCCGCCAGCGTTGCAGCCACCCCAATTCCCACGCCCGCCAACATAGTCGTCCACCTGATTCCTTTGCTGGGAGGAACTTCCGTTGCTGCTGGCTCCCAAACTTCTGATTGTTTCCCAGTCATTTCTGGAACTTCTAGCGCCACTTCTCGTTCATCTTCCTCTGGGGGAAATTGCCAGCGAGATTGGTCTGGAACCCCACTTTCAGGCACTTCCGCTACTAAATTCCTGTCGCGCCCGCTCTGCACGGGGCGAAGAGGTTGCTTTTCTTCTGCTTCTGAAAAAATTTGATTTGTCACGGTAGTTCCTCTCGCCGCTATGAGCCCTTGATTTTTGATTGTAAAGAAATATTTCGAGATTAATATGTAGTTCATTTTAGCCGATGAGCTGAGCAGTCGCGCGTCCTCCTTTTGGGTGAGTGTGGCCAGATTTCCGGTTGCAGCGGCGATTTCGATCGGGCTCCTGAGCAAAGTAATATTAGCGTGATTGGCGATCGTTCGGGCGATCGGGCTGATATTATCTCTATTCGCGGTTTTGCCGTCACCAACTCATCAATTCTCAGAAAATTAAGCCTAATCTTGAACTAATTATTGCTAATTTATAATCTGTTTGTCGTATAATACGGCACATCGGCTGAAAAAATCCTGCCAGTTTAATTGACACAAATCCCAATGAATAATGTCTTTACTCCCATCCAACAGTTTCTAATTACTTGGTTGCTAGTCCTAGTGACGGGATGGTTTACCCTAACTGCAATCAGTTACGTGGGGGAACTGGTCAGCATTTTAGTAACAGCCGGACTCATTGCATTCTTATTAAATTATGCCGTAATCAGACTGCAAGTATTTTTGCCACGAGGAGTAGCTGCGGGGCTAGTTTATTTAACTGCGGGTTTGCTAGTAGTAGTAATTGGTCTAACTATTGTACCACCCGTGTTCAGCCAAGCGAGGCAATTGGGCGTGAGATTCCCGGAATTACTGGAGTCGGCGCGGCAGCAGTTAGGTGAATTTCAAGTATGGAGTGCCGATCGCAATTTGCCATTTGATGTGCAAATATTAGAACAGCAGTTATCAGCCAAAGTCCAGGAACAAGTGCAAGCAATCGCAGGTACAAGTTTAGGCTTAGTTGTCGGCACTTTCAACTGGTTTCTCGACTTAATTTTTATCCTGGTAATTTCATTTTATATGCTGCTAGATGGTCAAAGAGTGTGGCAGGGTTTGACCAGCATTTTTTCGCCGGATATTCGCTATGTTTTAACCGATACTTTGCAGCGAAACCTCCAACGATTTGTATCTGGCCAGTTATTGCTGGGACTATTTATGGCGATTTTACTAACACTGGCTTTTTGGTGGCTGCAAGTTCCATTTTTTCTGTTGTTTGCCGTGTTTATAGGGTTGACAGAAATAATTCCGTTTATCGGAGCCACGTTGGGCATTGGAGCAGTTACTATAATTGTAGCATTTATCGATTGGTGGCTGGCGCTGCAAGTGTTGGCAGTTGCGATCGGCCTCCAGCAAATCAAGGATAATTTAGTAGCTCCCCGCATCATGGGCAATCTCACGGGGTTGAGTCCGGTAATTATTTTTACAGCTTTACTATTAGGAGGTAGAGTGGGAGGATTGTTAGGAGTTATCCTGGCAATTCCGCTGACTGGGGTTGTCAAAAGTATCGTAGAAATTGTACTCAATCCCAAATTGCCACCGCAAACAGGCTCATTTTTCTACAATCCCTTTAGCGGCGAGGAATTGGGCAAAATTGAGGAAAATGAAAATAAAATAATTTTGGTTGCAGATGAACAAAAATAGTCGAAGGTTTGTAGTAAGAACTTCAGTCCTCAAAATTTATATTAGCAAGGAAATCAGCCCTTGCTACGGATTTCGTTAAGAAATAACTCAAGTCCTTAAGCTGTTATACATTTAAAGTGTGGGTCAAAAATCAGTCCAAGTATTGTCAAGTATTGTGGAATGGGCTTCGACGCCGTTCCGAATATACAATTTAACTGCAAAACAGCTTACTACGAACGAAAGAAGGACTAAAGTCCTCACTACGAACACACTTAAAATTTAAAACCTAAAACCTATGAAATGGTGGCAAAATCTTAAAAAAAATCCTCTAGCTCGGTTGGGAGCAGTGGTGCTGTTAATCTTTTATACAGTCGCACTTTTCGCCGAATTTGTGGCACCTTACGACCCCTACGACTCTCAATTAAACGCTTCCTTGCTGCCCCCAACTCAGATTTATTTAAGTACCAAAGATGGGCGATTTATCGGGCCGCACGTTTATCCGACAACTCAGGGTCCAGTGGATGCGAATACGGGCGCTCGCGAGGTAATTGTAGACTGGAAAAAACCCTCTGCTGTCGGTTTGTTTGTCAAAGGTTCTCCCTATAAGTTTTTAGGAATTTTACCATTCGACAGGCACTTGTTTGGCACTACAGGAGAAGGCAAAATTAACATTTTAGGCACGGATGAACAAGCTCGCGATCAATTCAGCCGCTTAGTACATGGCAGCAGAATTAGCCTCAGCATCGGTTTAGTTGGCATAGCAATTTCTTTTCCCTTGGGATTGTTAGTTGGAGGAATATCAGGTTATTTCGGCAGTTGGATTGACAGTATTTTAATGCGATTCGCCGAAGTATTGATGACGATTCCTGGTCTTTATTTATTAGTAGCGCTAGCAGCAGTGTTGCCCCCCGGATTGACAAGCGCTCAGCGATTTATATTGATTGTGCTGATTACTTCATTTATCAGTTGGGCGAGTTTGGCGCGGGTAATTCGCGGTCAGGTACTGTCAATCAAACAGCTAGAATTTGTGCAAGCAGCGCGGGCTATGGGCGCAAATCCAATTTATATTATAGTCCGCCACGTTTTGCCACAAACTGCAACTTATGTAATTATTTCTGCTACTTTATCGGTTCCGGGTTTTATTGTAGCGGAGTCGGTTTTGAGTTTAATTGGCTTGGGAATTCAACAGCCTGATCCTTCTTGGGGAAATTTGCTATCGCTGTCTACTAATGCTTCAATTTTAGTTTTGCAGCCCTGGTTAGTTTGGCCTCCGGCGACACTGATTATTTTGACTGTTTTGGCGTTTAATTTATTGGGAGATGGGTTGCGGGATGCTCTAGATCCGCGCAGCATTCAAAGGAATTAAACAATACTCTCAAAATATTTGCCGTAAAGCTTGGTTGTCATCCGAGAAATTGGGTAGAAACCCCGTCCTTTTAGGACGGCTTTGTGTTACAATATAATTGGTCAATGACCCACCCGCGACTATGTGAACATAAACCCTAATTAATAAGTTTGCGACAACCGCAACGGGAAAGAAAAATAGGTAGACCGGGAAAAGAGGACAGGGCAATGGGCAGTCCAACCCTAGAATCAAAACTACGAAGAATTCCGTTTGGTATTCGACACGTAAAAACCGCAGGGCTTGCGGGGTTAGTGCGCGAGAGCGAACATAAGACCAAATCTCTTTGAGGGTGGAGGCAGTTGCGAAGAAGCAGAAATTCAAATCGCGAGGTTTGGGAATCCCCGTACCTTCAGGTCGGGGTGGATGTCAAGAGTCAAGCTCTCACGTCGTCGTGAGAGCCGAAATGGCGAGATTCTTCACTTCTTTGGGAATGACAACTGTTCAACCGGACAGGATATGAGAGAAAAATCCCGGATTTCGCACTTAAAAACAGAGACTCACGCACCGCCAAACAAAAGAAGAACTAAAGTGGATTTGGGCAACTGAAGCTCATCACAAAAAGCGAATTACTGACTGCAATTAGTTCAGACTATCTGGATCTACTCCCAACTCCCGCAATCGTTGAGCTAATTGTTGGGCGCGCCGATCTAATTGTTGGGCGCGCTGATCTAATTGTTGGGCGCGCTGCGCTTCCTGTTTCACCTGTTCTTCAGGTGTCAGATAGCGTTTGCCATCGGCATCATACCAATACAACCACTCTCTTGTCACCCCAGAATAGTTTCCCCTTTCACAACCAATCCCCAAACCTATTTCTGGCATCCAAACTGGATGTCCTGGCTGTTGTAATTCATACTTCCCATTGACTAACTTGTGTACTTCCAAATGAGGTTTACGACGGCGGCGGGAAGAATAAATGACGTAATAAAGTACGCCTAAAGCTTGATAAGTGTCTAATTTTGTGCTGTATTCCTTGCGATAAGTTGGGGAAACCACTTCTAGCACGAAAAGTGGCATGACATTTTCATCCCACAGCACGTAACTGGGGCGTAATTCTTCGTCGTAAAACCGTTCTACTCCTAAACTTAAGAAAGCATCTGGGACAATGGGTGGTTCGTCCGGGTCATGATAAACACCCATATCTATGCCAAAAAACCAGTCCATGCGTTCTGACCAAAGTATCAGCAAGATTGCCTTTAACAACCCCGGTATTAGTTCTTGCAGTTCATTATCCACAGGGGTTTCATCCGAGTCTGGTAGTTCATCGGCTGAGGGCAAGTTCCTCGGCAAGTTGTACTGTAACATTGCGGCTTTCCTCAAAACTAATTCCTATTATAATAGGAATTATGCACTATACCCAGGTGTAGGAGCTTTTAAGCGGGGGGATTGCCCCGCTTAAAAACACCATGTACGGACACTTTGCGTGCAGGACTGTTATAAGATACAGCTTGAACAAGCTGTGTTTACTTTTGTGCTTTCTGCTAATTATTTAGAGGTAAGCGGATCGTAAAAGTAGAACCAACACCGACTTGACTGTTTACTGAAATATTGCCACCCATCATGAGGCAAAAACGCTGGCTGATTGCTAGTCCCAAACCTGTGCCGCCGTATTTGCGCGTGGTAGAAGCATCTGCTTGGATAAAGGGTTGGAAAATGTGCTGCAACTCGTGTGGATTCATGCCAATTCCTGTATCTGTACAATTAATTACTAAAAATTCTTTACTGGGATTTGAGGATGGAGAATTTACCGCAGGTTCAGAATTGTTTTCTGGTCTCGCTGCGCTGCTATCGCTGGCGATTTCTTGTCGGCTGGCGGTGAGGGTAATTGTACCATTTTGAGTAAATTTGGCGGCATTGCTCAGCAAATTTAATAAAATTTGCCGCACTTTGGTAATGTCACCGTGCATAGTGCCGATATTGCTAATTTGCTGTAAGTTTAAAGTGTTATGATTTTTATCAATTAGTGGCATGGCGGTGTCGGCGACTTCTGCAATCAATGTGGCGATGTCGAAGGTTTCTAGGTAGAGATCCATGCGGCCTGCTTCGATTTTAGAAATGTCGAGAATATCGTTTATTAGTGATAGCAAGTGTCTGCCGGATGTGCGGATTTTGTCTAAATCTGAGGTGAGTTCATCGTAACCCAATTCTTCGGTTTCTTCTTGGAGCATTTCGCTGTAGCCGATGATGGCATTCAGAGGTGTTCGCAGTTCGTGGCTCATGTTTGCCAAAAATGCACTTTTTGCGGTGGAAGCTGTTTGGGCTGCTTCTAGGGCGAGTTGCAAGGCGGATTCAAAGACTTTGCGATCGCTAATATCCTCGACGCTCCCTTCATAGTAGAGTACCTCGCCGTCGCTGTCGCACACTGCACGGGCGCTTTCGGAAATCCAAATTACCTTGCCGTCAACGCGGTAAACTTGTGACTCAAACCCGGAAATTTGTCCGAATTCTTGCATCACTCGCATAAACTTCTCGCGCTGCTGAGGATTGACGTAAGCCTGCTGTCTGATGTTTGTGAGATTTGATGTCAATTCTTCGGGTGTTGCGTAGCCGTAGATGCGGGCTAAGGATGGATTTACGCTCAAGAAGCGGCCTTCTGGGGTGGTTTGAAAAATGCCTTCGACTGCATTTTCAAAGATGCTGCGGTATTTTTGTTCTGCTTGGCGGAGTGCGGTTTGTGTCCGATCGCGATCGCTAGCTTCGATCGCCAATGATACCAAATCTGCGAGGGAAGCAGCAAAATTTTGTTCTTCTACCGTCCAGTTGCGAGCAATTCCCACCTGTTCGATACAGATGACTCCGACTGTTTGTCCTCCCAATCGCACCGGCGCATCTAAGGTTGATTTAGTGTCATTTTGTGTAAAGTAAGATGCCACAAATTCTCTGGTTCTGATATCTGAGAGAGCGTCATCGGCTGCGATCGTCCGGTCTTCTTCCAAAGCTTTAAAATAAACTGGATAGTCTGCTACTGCGAGTTCACTACCTTGAGAATGCTGGCTGTTGGTGCGGTGAAATTGGTCGAGACATTGCAGTTTCGATCGACTTTGGTCGTACAACCACGCTCCGGCTACTTCTGCATCTAGGGTATGAGCTGCGGCTTCGGTGATTTCCCTCAAAGCTACTTGCAAATCGCCTCGATATAGCGCTTTATTTCTTGCCAATTCTAGCAAAACCATATTTTGTTTGAGCAATTGTTTTTGCCTCATCCGCCGCATTGATTCGGCTCGTTTCTGTTCAGTAATGTCGCGGGCTACCCAAATTACGGATTCTTCTGAAAGTGGCGAAATGCTGGCGGCAAAACAAACTTCGCGGTTGTCAATGGTTAAATCGTACTCGATGCTGACAGTTTGCTGAGTATCTAAAGCTGCTCGAATGTGGTGCAAAAAAATGTCGGCTTTAGCTTGGGGAAACAGCTCTCCGACAGTTTTGCCAACTAATTCTTCGGCTGGTTTGTAGAGCAGGGATATATTTGTGGGCGCGATTTTTAAATAGCGGCCCGTGGCATCCACAACTATAATTAATTCGTTCATAGCTGCAAACAAAGCCCGCAATTCTGCTTCGGCGGCTTCGAGTTCGGCAGTCCGCTCTGCTACTCGCTGTTCTAAACTGGAGTTAGTTTGTTCTAGGGCTACAAAAGATGCTCGCAATTGTCTCGCCATCTGGTTGAAAGACTGAGCCAGGACGCCGAGTTCGTTGACACCTTTGACTTCAACTTCGCCGTCTAATTCGGCGGAGGTGAAGTCGGCAGATTCGGACATTTTTGTTAAAGCTTTGGAAGCTTCCAGCAATCGGGTAATTGGTGTGACAACCCAGCGAGAGGTGAAAATTCCCAGGACGATCGCCAATATGAACGCAAAAAAACACAATAAGATAGTTGTGCGAGTGTTGGCGTTAATTTGCTCCATAAAGTCTGCTTCCGGGATTGCTACGACAATCAGCCAATCCAGACCGCGGCCGTCTCGCAGGGGAGCAACCGTAATGAATTGACGTTTGCCGTCTATATCGAAGGTAAACTGTCCTTGGGTGTCAATTTCTGCAAAACTGCCAAATCGTTTTTGCAAGTACGTGGATGCCGATCGAATTAGCAAATTTTTGCTCCTAGTCGCCAACAGCCGTTTTTGTCCGTCGTTGTCAGTGATAAAGGGCAATTCATCTGTGGAACTGGCGACTATTTCGCCGCTGCGTTCGATCGCAAAAACTTCTCCAGACGGGCTAATTTTGATACTTTTAAGAAAATCACTGATTTGAGAAAGAGTCAGGTCAATTGCCAATACCCCCCGCAGTTTTCCTGTTTTATTGTAAATCGGCATCACCGGCGTAATCCCCAGAACTGGCGAGGCCGTGAAGACGTAGATCGGAGACCAAGTAGCTTTTTCTGCCTGTTTGGCAGCTTGGTACCACGGTCTATTACGGGGGTCGTAGGCAGCGGTTTGGATGAGTTCAGTGCGATTTCCCTGGCTGTCGAGGCGATAAATTTGGCGGTTGGGAGCAGTTGATTCGTCTCTGATGTATACTAATTCTTCTGCTTCGCGTTTGAGTAAGAGGAATTTGCCCTGTTCGTCGCCGTAGTAGATGGTTGTAGTTCGATCGCTCAGCTTGGTCTGGTTCCACAAATAACGCTCTAAGTTGGGGAAGTCATCAGGGTCTAGGTTTCCAGAGGCGATCGCAGCAGTATTCATTTGCAGGAACAGGTGAGACACCTCTCCAAAACTGCGGAAATTTTCTTTAGTCCTGGCTGCAACTTCCAAGCTTAACCTGGTTGCAAGGTCATTGACGGCTTTCTGACCATTACGAAACGATAGCCATCCAGTGACGCCAACTGCTACGGAGATTTGCACCACCAGCGGCATCAACAAGACAAGGCTCAGTGACATCTTGGGCGAGCTTTTCATTTCTTCGACTGCTTAGAGTTTTCAATAACATTAATATTATTTTGACACCGATCGGGTTTGCATATCGTTTGTCGTTTAAAAGATGCCCTAGATATCAATAGTCAGGACAGTTTTTCAACCCCCCTGTAAGCCTTACAGAGCTTGCTATGCCATTTTTAACGCATTTTTTGAAACTTAGCACTCTTACTTAACAATACTTCGGACAGTTTTTGAGCAGCGAGAGTACCATAGGATAGGACTGACGGAAGGTTAGGGTGATTTAAAATTAAATTAGGGTCTAAATCTAACTTATTAATAAAGGTGTAAAGTATATTTGTATTGAATTTCCGGCGTTTACAAGAGGCTATTGAAAACACGAATAGCTCCGAAAATAAATTAAAAAGTAGCTTTTTCTTCAGTTTTTTTGCCCCTTTCATTAATTAATGAACAATCGATGGTCGCAATAATTTTTAGCTTACAGTTCAAGGCTTTCTTGATAAGGTATTGGTGAAATTCGCTCAAATCAAAATTCTTTAAAAAATGACGAATATCAGTTTTTTTTACTCAATGAACTATAAGGGCTCAGATTGGTAAAGTTCACCTTGCCATAAAGAAGCAATATGGTGTCAAATAAAATCACCATAAACTTGTTGGGGATTGACTAATCCCTGACATTTTTTGTAAGATAGATTCTAGAATATTTATTAAGCATTTTTTTAAGTTCGTCTGTTTTTGAGCTTAACGCAAAAAGTACCTTTTTTTGTCTTTTTGGTGAAAATCCCAGTGACTTTTTAGCGGAATGCTCGCGGAGTGTCCGTGTGGCAAAACTGTCCGAAGTATTGAGGGAAGCGCGATCCTCTTCGTTGGCGCAGCCCCCGTAGGGGTGGGCTTCGCTAACGCACTTTTAGGCATCGCGCCGGTGCGCGCGAGCGAAGCTATCCCCTAGGAATCGCCCCTGACAACTTTAACTTTTTCTCAGGGAAGGGCGATCCTCTTCGAGGGCTTCGCTAACGTACTCCCTGCAATCTCGATCGCACTTCTCACCCAATTGTAAATTTTTGTTACTAATTTCAATTCGGTAGCTTTAGATACAGAATTATCTGATATATTTATAACTAGGAACAGAAAAACAGCCCAATATTAAATCCAGGAAGACGGAGGAACCGCATATGTCTACCGAAAATCAAGCCCGCTCTCTGATGATGCGCCACCACCAGATGGTGAAGAACCGGCAGCAATCCATGCTCAACCGCAGCGCCACTGAAGTCGGGATGGAAGATACCCACTACTGGGGCCACATTCAAGGCAAACCACAGCCCAGCCTTCAAGCCAGTTACGATCGCAGCAACGCCACCATGAGCTAGGGCAAGCTCAATTTCGACAATTGTCTACGAAGTTATTACCTATAATTTGGAGAAATCAGTTATGTCAACTCAACAACAAGCGCGCAGCCTGATGATGCGCCACCAACACCTCGTCAAAAACCGTCAGGAATCGATGCTGAGCCGCGCGGCTGCTGAAGTTGGTTTAGATGCTGGTTCTCAGGCGAATGTCGATCGCAAATAACTCATTTTTTTCAACACCCAGACAGTTGAATCGAGTTTGTTGTTTGCCAACTAAAAATTAATTATGTTAGTTACAAAACCATCGCGACTGCTTCTTGATATCGATATCAAAAAGCAGTCGCGATTGTTTTTATTAGTCAGTAGTCAGTAGTCAGTAGTCATACCAATTTTTTATGAGGCTGCATAGAATCCGATCTTCCTGGCACCTCCCTTAATCAGGAGGGGACAAGATTCCGATCAAAGTCCCCCTTGCTTTCGGGGGATTTAGGGGGATCGAGATATATGCAACTTCACATTAAATTGGTATCAGTAGTCAGTAGTCAGTAGTCAGTAGTCATTGGCAATTGCCAATTGGCAAGATTTCGGTTGTAGTGCTTGTGAGCAAAAGGTGAGCTTGCATGAGAGTTGGCTCGCCTCAAACGTATACATCACAAAGAATAAAAGACGTTTGTGCCTAGAAACTTGATATAATCCCTTTTCAGCAGATTGAAGGCTACTAGGGAGGTCATCATGTCGGACTGGAAAGAAATTGACGGCGGAGTTACAGCACCCAGAGGATATCGAGCATCGGGAATTACAGCGGGTTTGAAGCCTTCAGGCTTACCGGATTTAAGTTTAATTTTATCAGAAGTGGACGCGATCGCCGCAGGAGTCTTCACCACATCCACCGTCCGGGCCGCTTGTGTGGACTATTGCCGCCAACTACTACAAGCTAAACCCAGCGCCAAAGCCATTTTGTGCAATGCCGGACAAGCTAATGCTGCGACTGGCGAAGCAGGCTTAGCAGATGCCCTCGAAAGCGCCAAATTGTTGGGAGAAGCGCTGAATATTCCTTCAGAATCAATTCTTTTGGCCTCCACTGGCGTGATCGGACAGCGGATTAAAATGGAGCCGTTGAGGGCGGCAATTCCGCGATTGGTTGCTGAGGCATCGGAAACTGGTTCTGATGCGGCTGCTAAGGCTATCTGTACGACTGATTTAGTCCCGAAAACGATCGCCCTGGAAACCATGTTTGGCGATCGCCCCGTGCGGATCGGCGGCATTTGCAAAGGTTCAGGAATGATTCACCCGAATATGGCAACAATGCTCGCATTTGTAACTTGTGATGCAGCAGTGTCGTCCCATCTATGGCAGGAAATGGTGAGTCGGGCGGCTGACAGAAGTTTCAATCAAATTACTGTTGACGGCGATACCAGTACCAACGATTCGCTAATTGCTTTAACTAACGGCCAATCCCGCACGCCAGCGATTACAGAAATGGGCCCGGAGGCTGAGAAATTAGAGGCGATGCTAACAGAAGTTTGCGTGCATTTAGCAAAAGCAATCGCCCGCGATGGTGAAGGTGCAACTTGTTTGGTGGAAGTACAAGTTAGCGGCGCCACCGACGAAGTTTCTGCGAGTAAAATTGCCAAAACAATTGTCGGTTCTTCTTTGGTAAAAGCTGCTATTTTTGGACGCGATCCGAATTGGGGAAGGATTGCGGCGGCTGCGGGGCGCGCTGGTGTTCCTTTCGATCAAGAGAATTTGCGGATTCAATTGGGAGATTTTTTGATGATGGAAAATGGACAACCGAAGGAGTTCGATAAATCTGCTGCGAGTAATTATATGAAGGCGGCGGCTGCTGGTGAATATCTGAAGGAAGACACGGTTTTAATTCAGGTTGCTGTCGGGAATGGCGGCGGTTTTGCGAAGGCTTGGGGATGCGATTTGAGTTACGACTACGTGAAGATTAACGCGGAGTATACGACTTAATGCCCCGGCGATTGAAATCGCGGCAGCCCCGGCGAATCGAATTCGCGGCGACACAGACAAAACCCGCCTCCGCGGGTTGAAGATGTCTCGGTGATTGAAATCGTGGCAGCCCCGGCGAATCGAGTTCGCGGCGACACAGACAAAACCCACCTCCGTGGGTTGAAGATGTCTCGGCGATTGAAATCGCGGCGACACAGACAAAACCCACCTCCGTGGGTTGAAGACAAATTTCACACAGTTTTAATAGCAATGAGAGACAATTTTACGCAGTTATATATCCATTTTACTTGGTCAACCTGGGATAGATTGCCGTTGATTACTTCTGATATTCAACAAGTAATCTATGCAGCAATTATTGCAGAATGTCAGAAGTTGGGATGCACGGTGATTGCTGTTGGTGGTATAGAAGATCACGTTCACCTGTTAACAGCTTTTCCGACGACTTTGGCGGTATTTGAGATAATTAAGCAAGTCAAGGGTAGTTCTTCCCATTTAATCACTCACGAAATTAAACCGGGTGAATTTTTTAAATGGCAAGGCAGCTATGGGGCATTTACTGTTAGCCATGATGGGCTCGACGTTGTGGCTAAATATATCAAAAATCAAGCTGTTCACCACAAGGAGAAATCAATGATTCCTCATTGGGAACTGACTTCAAAAATCACTACATAATCGCAATTGCCCGTAATTCTTCAACCCGCGGAGGCGGGTTTCGTATGTGTCGCCGCGAATTCCATTCGCCGGGAATCTCAATCGCCCGCGATTCTTGAATCCAAAATTTCTTCAACCCGCGGAGGCGGGTTTTGTTTATGTCGCCGCGAATTCGATTCGCCGGGAATCTCCGCGAATTCCATTCGCCCGCAATCTCAATCGCCCGCAATTTCAAGCACTATTTTACCCGTCACCGAGCCTGTTTCTAACAATTCATGCGCAGCTTGAGCTTGTGCTAGCGGAAAAGTTTTGCTGACATGAATTTTGAGCAAATTACGATCGCACAAACCAGCACACTGCCGCAAAATATTAGCTTGATCTTCCTGTTCCTGTTCCAAACCTTGCAACATCGGAGTTAACATTAACTCCAAACTGATCCGCAGATTGCGCATTCTCGCCGTTTTCAAATTCCCCAAATCCGGATCTGGTTCCAAAATTGTTACCAAATCTCCATAAATCTTGACAGCCGGAATAGTTTGGTAAAAAGTTTCTCCCCCGACAGTATCGAAAGCCAAGTCAACTCCTTGTCCCTGAGTCCAAGTCAAAACTTCATCGACAACATCGGTATTTTTGTATAAAATAACTGAATCTGCACCTAACTGCCTTACAAATTCGGCTTTTGCTTCGGAACTAACAGTAGTGCAAACCTCAGCACCCTGCAATGCAGCCAATTGTACCGCGACGTGGCCGACACCGCCTGCACCTGCTAGAATTAGCACTTTTTGGCCAGCTTGCAAGCGCCCTCGATCGTACAGCGATTCCCATGCTGTAATTAAAACTAACGGTGCAGCCGCCGCCTCAGCAAAACTTAAAGCAGCAGGCTTGATGGCGAGAAAACGTTCGTCTACAACGGCAAACTCCGCATAAGTACCGATCGACCCACCCAAACCGCCATTGCAGAAAAAAACCTCGTCTCCGACTTGGAAACTCTGCACAGCAGCACCGACAGCCTCTACGACTCCAGCACCGTCGCACCCCAAAACATGAGGAGTTTTTTCGGGGTAAAAAGTGCCGCGCGATCGCAACTTAGTATCTATCGGATTAATCCCCGCCGCCCGCAACTTCACCAAAACTTCAGTTTCTGTTTGTATAGTAGGAGCGGGGATATCTTGCAGTTTCAATACGGACGGGCTTCCGGGCGTTTCAAAAACGATCGCTTTCATCAGGGTATTAACTCTATTTTCGTCTTCACCTCCGATCCTACCTTGTATTCGTTACCCATTTGTGACGATACTTAGTTATTTTTAAATAGATTGGCTTCAGATAACTACAACAATTGTCGAGCGGTGCTAATCGATGTTCGATCTAGATTTATTCCTTTACTTTAAGATTCTTGCATACCTTCTGGGATTATCGGCGACTTTAGCCCTGGCGTCCGCGATTTATCTCAAGTGGCAGCGAAGGCCTCCCAGTCTGCCAAGCGCCGCAGAGCAACCGCTGTTGACAGAATTACAGCCCGATTTATTTGCGGGATTGAAAATTTGGAAAAAGTTTTTGATTTTCCCCAACTCAAATCTGTTGGCGATCGCAGACAGCTTCTTGGGTAAACTTTTAAGTATTGGCTACCATCTATTATTCGCCCAGCAACAACGCCCAACTGTGAATTCTTCGCCTCTTGTAGGGCCTTCCACCAGCAAAAGCGTTAGTCTGAGCATCCAAGGTTCGATCGCCCAAAATGACAACAACCCTCCCAATGTCAACCCACCCAAAGTTCGGGCTTCCCCGCAATTAGAAGAAGACTTGCTAGGCGACATCTTAACAGGTACTAATTCGCCCGGAGGAGCAGAATTTTTTGATGCCTTAGTTCGCCACTTAGCCTCAGCACTCGGAGTTCGCAGCGCCGTTGTTTACAAATCAATTAAGTCGATAAAACGCGCCGATACTGATCCCGATCAATTACAAGTTATCAGTTTTTGGAGCGACGGACAGCAGCAGCCAAACTTTGAGTGCAACACCGCCAATACTCCCGAAGCGCTGGTGTTTGAGCAGGGAATGTACTCCTGTCCAGACTGTCTCCTAGAAACCTTCCCACAAGACCGCAGACCGATCGTTACAGGTGCGCAGAGTTTCCTCGGAGTCTTGCTCAAAAACTCTTACGGCGAACCTTTAGGGATTATTTGTATTTTCCACGATCGCCCCTTGGTAGAATCAAATCTTGCCAAATTTCAACTAATCATCAGCATATTTGCCGGACGCGCCGCCGCCGAATTAGAGCGGCAACGCCTAGAAGCAGCACTGTGCACCGTAGAAGCCAAATACTGCGCCCTTGTAGAACAAATACCGGCTGTCACCTACATTTCTCCCCTCAACCGCAGCGCTGCCAAACTTTACATCAGCCCGCAAATCGAGACTTTTCTCGGTTATTCTGTAGCAGAATGGAAGGCAGACCCAGATCTGTGGCTGAAACTCGTTCATCCAGAAGACCGCGATCGCGTGTTAGTTGAAAACGCCACACAGAAATTTACCGACGGAGAAGATATCTTTGGCGACGCGCCGCTAGTTTCAGAATACCGCGCGATCGCCCGGAACGGCAGAGTTGTCTGGTTCCGCGATCGAGCGATCGCAGTTCGCGATGAAGCAAGCAAGTCTGTGATCCTTCAAGGCGCAATGTTTGACATCACAGAGACTAAAGTAGCTGCCAGCGCCCTGCTAGAAAGCGAATATCGCTATTACACCTTAGCTAAAATACTGCCAGTCGGGATTTTGCGCGCCGACGCTGCTGGAGATTGCTTGTATGTCAACGAGCGATTTTTGGAGATGGCGGGACTGACTGCGCCAAATGCACTAGGCGAAGGTTGGGCTCAAAGTTTGCATCCCGAAGACCGCGATCGCGTTTTGAGCCTGTGGTATCGCGCTGTCAAAGACAAGTTGTCTTGTAAGTTAGAGTACCGCTTTTGCAACGGCGATCGCACAACCTGGATATTTTGGCAAGCAGTGCCGGAAATTGCCAACAGCGGGGAAGTTCTCGGCTATCTGGGGACGCTGACGGATATCAGCGATCGCAAGCAGGCAGAATTCGCACTGCAACAAGCCGAAGAGAAATACCGCAGCATCTTTGAAAACGCGATCGAAGGAATTTTTCAGACAACGCCCGACGGACGATACCTCAGTGCTAACCCGGCTTTGGCGAGAATTTATGGCTACGAGTCTGCCTCTGAACTGATCGCAAACATCCACGATATCGATCACCAACTATACCTCGATCCCAACCGCCGCGTCGAGTTTTTGCGCGCGATCGAAAAACACGGTTCTGTGTCTGAGTTCGAGTCCCAAGTTTACCGCGCTGACGGCAGCACCATCTGGGTTTCCGAGAATGGCCGGGATGTTCGCGACGCTGACGACAATTTGCTTTACTACGAAGGTACTGTCGAAGATATCACCCTCCGCAAAATAGCCGAAGACAAGTTAGTACACGATGCTTTGCACGATACGCTAACGGGTTTGCCAAACAGAGCTTTATTTATGGATCGTTTGGGACACGCGATCGAGCTTTCAAAACGCTGTCCCGAAGTTTTGTTTGCGGTGCTGTTTATCGATCTAGACCGCTTTAAGGTTGTTAATGACAGTTTGGGGCATTTAGTGGGCGATCGCTTGCTGATCGCGATCGCGCAGCGCCTGGAAATCTGTTTGCGCACTGGAGATACCGTTGCCCGTCTCGGCGGCGACGAATTCGCTATTTTGCTGGAAAATATCAAAAACACCGATGATGCGATCGTCATTGCCGAACGAGTGCAAGCGGAACTGGCAGAGCCTTTTTACCTCAACGAATATCAAGTTTTTAGCAGTGCTAGCATTGGCATTGTTTGTTCTGGTTTGCCGCAGCCTTCGAGTCCAAGCAGCGAATTTTCTAGTCCAGCAAATCTGGGAAATGTCGATCGGGAAACTGTTTTGTCTTGCCTATCTCCCGACTCCCCAGTTCTCCCGGTGCCGTTCCAAATATTGTACGATCGACCCGAAGAACTGCTGCGAGATGCAGATGCTGCCATGTATCACGCCAAGGGATTGGGCAAAGCTCGCCATGAAGTTTTTGACTTAAGTATGCACACTCGCGCCGTCGCCCTGTTGCAACTGGAAAACGACCTACGGCGCGCTCTAGACTCCGAGGAATTTCGGCTTTACTACCAGCCCATCGTCTCTCTAACTAGCGGTAGAATCAGCGGTTTTGAAGCGCTGCTGCGATGGTATCACCCCGATCGGGGTTTAGTCTCTCCCGGCGAGTTTATTTTAGTCGCAGAAGAAACTAGATTGATTGTACCTATTGGTTGGTGGATGATGCGATCGGCTTGCCGTCAGATCCACGAGTGGCACCAAAAATTCCCAGCAAATCCGCCATTGACTGTCAGCGTCAACCTTTCTAACGAACAATTTAAACAGCCAGATTTAATCGATCGCCTGAGCGAAATTTTACAAGAAACTCAGCTTGACCCCCGCACTTTTAAGTTGGAAATTACTGAAGGCGTGATCATGGACAATGCCGAATCAGCCGCCGCTATCCTCACGGAATTGAAAAATTTAGAAATTGAATTATATATTGACGATTTCGGAACGGGCTATTCTTCTTTAAGCCGCTTGCACACTTTTCCCACTGATGCCTTAAAGATCGATCGAGCTTTTGTCAGCCGCATGACGGAAGATGAAGGAAACGAAGCCATTGTACAGACTATTCTAATTTTAGCCAGTCATTTAGACATGGATGTAATTGCTGAAGGAATCGAAACCATCGAACAGCTTAATTTGCTCAGAGCCCTGCAATGCGAATACGGACAGGGATACTTTTTTTCAAAAGCCGTAGACAGTATAACAGCCACAAATTTGATAGAAAGTCAACCAGTATGGTAATTAGTCAGTTGACAGTTGACAGTTGACAGTTGACAGTTGTCATATCGAGTTGTCATATCGAGTTGGGTTACATCGGAATGATAACGCAATGCGAGCATCTCGCGAGCTAAGCTGAATCAAAGTGCTGAACTCGGAAAATTATGATTCTGATACAACCGGACACGATATCCTTAGTGATTGGTCATTTGTAATCAGAAGTCGAAAGTTAAAAGTTAAAAGATACTTTGTGACCAATGACAACTCACAACTATCAACTATCAACTGTCAACTGACAACTATCAACTGTCAACTGTCAACTGACAACTGACTTAAACTTTCGCTTCCAAAGACTTAAGAAACTCAGTATTTACGCCCGACTCGCGAGTCATGGCAATTTTCCCAGTCCGAGCAATTTCCTTAATCCCAAACCTATTCAGAACCTGGACAATCGCCACCATTTTACCAGGATCTCCCACAACTTCCAAAGTCAGCGTATCATCACCAATATCCACCACCCGCGCTCTAAAAATCTGAGCTAACTCAATGATCTCCGATCGCGTCCCGGTAGCAGAATTAACTTTCAGCAACATCAACTCCCTTTCCACGCAGGGAATTTCGGTTATATCCTGAACTTTCAGCACATTAATTAACTTGTACAGTTGCTTAGTCAACTGTTCAATAATCTGGTCATCTCCCGGTACAACCATCGTAATCCGAGACACACCAACTTGTTCCGCCGGGCCAACGGCCAGACTTTCAATATTAAAACCCCGACGGGCAAATAAACCAGCAATTCGAGTGAGGACACCCGCTTCATCTTCTACTAAAACCGAAAGAGTGTGTTTCATTTCTCCAAAAAAAGACGCATTTTGTGCAATTCTACTGTCGTCAATTCGCCTTTTAGCAGAAGTGCACTTGAACCTGCATTAGACATTTTATCGCGAGTTATTGGCCGTTCATCTGCGGGAAAAAAACCTCTTGATAAATTTCGCTTTTATCGCAGTCTCGATCCCCCTAAATCCCCCTTAAGAAGGGGGACTTTGATAGCACTCCTGTCCCCCCCCTTAAGAAGGGGGGTTAGGGGGGATCGGCTTTATCTCAACCCTAAACCCGCCCCAACCAGGTTCTGGCCGCACACGATCCAAGTTTTTTCGTGTACGAACGTACACAATTACGCGACCGAATAAAAACTATTTAGGTCTGGTGGCTGACGGAAACTGCAATTTTGAGACCAATTGGTCTCAAAATTACGAAGTACCAAGCGACCACAACTCACAGAAAAACCCGGTGTTGCAGCGATGGCATTTGGCGGCGGACTTGTTCTAGTCGATCGGGATTAATCTCTGCAATCGCCACACCCGGTTCCTCTCCAGCATCCGCCAAAACCACACCCCAAGGGTCTACAATCATCGCGTGACCGTGAGTTTGACGGCGGCCGTAGTGGTGTCCAGTCTGCGCCGGGGCGATCGCATAACAAGTATTCTCGATCGCCCTAGCTTGCAACAACACCTTCCAGTGATCCTTGCCAGTGTACGCTGTAAACGCCGCCGGCACGAACAAAACATCAGCACCCTTGTGAGACAAATGCCTGTACACTTCCGGGAACCGCACGTCATAGCACACCGAAAGTCCCAGCGTCCCCAACTCCGGCGACACATAAACCGGCGGCAAATCTTCACCAGCTTTCACAGTGTTCGATTCCCTGTAAGTAATCCCGTCTGGCACATTCACATCGAACAAATGTACTTTTTTGTACCTGGCAACTTCGGTGCCGTTTGGGTCTATCAGCAAGCAAGTATTGTAGACCTTCCCCCCATCCGTCGGCACCGGAAATCCGCCGCCCAGAATCGTCACCTGGAAGCGTTGGGCCATCGTTTTGAGGAATTTTTCGCTTTGGAGTCCGATCGCCTCTGCTGAAGCAATCTTTTCCTCCTCTTCTCCCATAAACGAGAAATTTTCTGGTAAGGAAACTAACTCCGCACCCTGACGTACTGCCAAGTCGATTAATTCCTCTGCCTGCACCAAATTTTTTCGCAGGTCAGGCAAGCTAGTCATTTGAATTGCTGCGGCGATATAAGACTTCATCGATTCACAATATTAGTCATTTAGTCAATAGTCATTTAGTCAATAGTCAGTAGTCAATAGTCAGTAGTCAGTAGTCAGTAGTCAGTAGTCAGTAGTCAGTAGTCAGTAGTCAACAATGCCCTATGCCCTATGCCCTATGCCCTATGCCCTATGCCCTATGCCCTATGCTCACCTCAGGTCACTGAGAAAGGCTATATATAGTTTGAGAGTTTTGATATTTGAGTTTTCAATTAACCTTTAACCTTTCACTCAAAATTCAAAACTCTCAACTTTTTTACCCAAGACTTTAAGACCTAATTTCGGTCAAATCTTAAGGCATCGGATGGAAAAGCAAGTCAGGGAAAAAGCGGTTAAATTCAATCAAACCGGCCGCTTGAATAGCAATCCAAATCGTTGCCAATACTGGTGCGGTTGAAAGAAACTTGACAAAATATTGCATGAATTCTGCTCCTGAAATTTTGAGACAGTTGGTAATTGCCGATCGCTCGGTAAGACGCTAATTGCTAACTTGCAGTTAATTGCTTAACTCTTAGCTATTAGCGTTCGCTCCATTTCCCTATTTTAGCGGGGGGAAACAGTAATTTCATCATCCTTGGCAAACATTTCACCAGTGGTGATTTCCTTGAGTGCTGCTAGAGGCCATAAAACGCCGCTCAGCATACAGGAGATTGCCACAGGAACGTCGATAATAATCTCTTTTTCCTCTGGAGTCGCTGATTTTTTGGCGATTTGCAGATAAGCGCGGCCTACCCAACCAATCCAACCAGCAATATACAAGAACAGCAGGCTGGGAATCAAAAAGTCGCCAGCATAAGCCAAGTTACCATCTACGATTAAGTGTGGGTATCCTTCCGGGCCGCACATAGCCGCAGAATAGCGATCGAATCTTGCCTTCGCAGATGCTGGGTCGCCATTGGTAGAACGAGCATTTTTAGCCAGTTCCTGGAACGCGGGGGAGTCCTTGCACGGCACCAAATTGTAGGCCGAAGCAACTGGAGCAAAACTGATCCACAGACTAACCACTAAAATTGCAGCAAACAATCGTCGCATGAAATTGTTTCCTTTTGTTACAAAACAATAATTTTTTCTACAAGCATTTCAACTTGCCGATCTCTAATCCAGATTACCGCATTTGTTGACAATGCGAAGCATTGATCGTTGATGCGGCAAATCCCAATAGAATTAGGAATTCGCGTTTGATCGCATCAGTACATCAGTCAGTGGCAAGCTAGCAATACCGCGAGGATATTTCACAGCCTGCATCTAATGATGGGCTTAACTGTCGCGATCGGGCAAATATCCCTAACAATAACCTGAGTACAGGCTGGCGCGGGGGACTTGCGCCAAATTAGTTAAGCTAGCAATAGCTAACCTATCAAATAAAATTACCAGATTAATGGCAACCATTTTCGCGATCGAAACAAGTTGTGACGAAACAGCAGCAGCAATTGTTAAGAATCGTCAAGTTTGCAGCAATGTTGTAGCATCACAAATTAAAATCCACGAGCAGTACGGCGGGGTAGTGCCCGAAGTAGCTTCGCGGAGTCACCTAGAAATGCTAAATCAGGTAATTGCCCAGTGTCTGAGTGAAGCCAACCTGAGTTGGTCAGAAATTGACGGCATTGCAGCGACTTGCGCCCCCGGTTTAGTAGGTGCATTGTTAGTCGGGTTGACAGCGGCGAAAACCTTGGCAATAGTCCACCAAAAACCCTTTTTAGGTGTCCACCACCTCGAAGGACACATTTACGCTTCTTACCTAATCGAACCCGACTTACAGCCACCATTTTTGTGTCTATTAGTTTCCGGCGGACACACCAGCTTAATTTATGTTAAAGATTGCGGCGTTTACGAAACAGTAGGACAAACCCGCGACGATGCGGCGGGCGAAGCGTTTGATAAAGTCGCCAGACTTTTACAGCTAGGATATCCCGGCGGGCCGCTGATGGACAAATTGGCCGCCCTTGGCAATCCCCAAGCGTACCCTCTACCAGAAGGCAGAATTTCGCTGCCTGGTGGTGGCTATCATCCCTACGACAGCAGCTTTAGTGGTTTGAAAACAGCAGTTTTGCAATTAGTGCAGAAACTCAAAAAACAAGATATTAATGCTGGTGGCGAAGGCATCTTGGCTGCCTCTACAATTAATGATATTGCGGCTAGCTTTCAGGAAACAGTAGCCAAGGGTTTAACTAAAAGGTCGATCGCCTGTGCACTAAATTTAGGACTTAGCACTATAGTAGTCGGTGGAGGAGTCGCAGCCAACAGCGGACTCCGAAAACACTTACAAGCCGCCGCAGTCAAAAACAACTTGCGAGTATTGTTTCCCCCATTAAAATATTGCACAGATAACG
This sequence comes from Microcoleus sp. A2-C3, assembly GCF_036706065.1. Lineage (NCBI taxonomy): Bacteria > Bacillati > Cyanobacteriota > Cyanophyceae > Oscillatoriales > Microcoleaceae > Microcoleus > Microcoleus sp. A2-C3. Next base: position 56,635 of record NZ_JAUBVX010000039.1, read on the forward strand.
CAGCAATGATCGGCTGTGCGGCGGCAGAACACTTGCAGCGGGGACACATATCACCGCTGACATTGGGAGCAAATTCGCGGATGCCCGTTAGCGATGTCATGGAACTTTACAAGAGTCATTAGTCATTAGTCATTAGTCATTAGTCAACAGTCAACAGTCAACCAAACGATGAAAATCCGCGACGCAATTGAAAGCGATTTACCCGCAATTGTCCAAATATACAACGCAGCAATACCAGGGAGAATGGCCACAGCAGATTTAAAACCAGTCTCCGTCGAAAGCCGTCTGGCGTGGTACAGAGAACATTCTCCCAATTCCTTGCCGATTTGGGTAATGGAATCAGAACAAAATATCGTTGGCTGGCTGAGTTTTCAGCTTTTCTACGGACGCGCCGCCTATCAGCATACCGCAGAAGTTAGCATCTACGTCGCGCCCGATCGCCAACGCTGCCAAATCGGACAAAAATTATTGCAATCGGCAATCATGCGGAGTCCACAATTGCAACTCAAAACGCTGATGGGCATAATTTTTGCTCACAATCAGCCGAGTTTAAGATTGTTCGAGAAATTTGGGTTTCAGCAGTGGGGATATCTGCCAAAAATTGCCGAACTTGAGGGCGTGGAAAGAGATGTAATAATTCTTGGCCTGCGTTGTTTGTAGGGAAACGGCAATGCCGTGTCCTGATTTGGAGGAAACGGCATTGCCGTTTCCCTAGCTTTTGTGGGGTGGGCTTCTAGCCCGCCCGAAAAGATTTGGAGGAAACGGCATTGCCGTGTCCCTACTCTGTTACAATTATCATCTCATCCAAAGATGCGATCGCCACATCAGCCTTTTCCAGATGATTAACCTCAGCATTTCCCCAACAAATCCCGATACAGCCAGCCGCGCCAGCATCTTTACCCATCTGAATATCACCCGCCGAATCTCCCACCATCAAAGTGGCTGCGGGATTTACTCCGAGTTTTTCGCAAGCTTGCAAAAACAATTTCGGATCAGGCTTGTGAAGCGTTGAATCAACTCCCATTTCTAACTGAATCCAATCGCTTAATTCGTGGTGTTTCACAAACTTTTGCACTGCCGCAGTCGTAGCAGCCGACAGAATTCCCAGCTTCAAACCAGCTTCCGAAAGATTTTTCAGCACTTCCAAACTGCCGACAAACATCGGAGAAGAAGACGCATTTTTAAACATTTCGTCAGCTTCATCAAAAGCGCGGCGCGCAATAGTTAAAGATTCCAGCCATCCCCTGCCAGTTTCCGCGATGTATCCCGCTGCAACAATCTCATTTTCCCTGCGACTACCGACTGCTAGTAAACCCGTGGGGTCGATGCTAGCGCCATTGATACCCAAAGCCATTTGTAAAGGCTCTCCAACGCCCGGAATTTGAGCATCTGCGAGGCGCGCTCGCTTAATTCCCAACAATCTCAAAAACTCCTGAGAATCCTCTAGAGTGCCGTCTTTGTCGAAGATTACAGCTTGGATATTTGAGAAGGTAATGCCCCGACATTTAATAGTTACCAAGAATCATAACTCCCGAATTTTTATATTTTTTTGTATTGTCTCATGTTGTGCTCTTTTTGGCAATTGTTTTTAAAGCAAAATGATACTCTTGTCCCCCCCTTCTTAAGGGGGGTTAGGGGGGATCTGGCCTCTGCTATTACGATCGCCCTCCGCCAACAACTCCCGACAAACACCCTCAAAACACTGCAACACATCAACATTCGTCAACCTGACAACTTTCAGCCCATACCCCTCTAAAATTCCTGTTCTTTCTGCATCATGTTGTTTCCCCTGTTCGGTAAAATGACTTTCTCCATCAACCTCAATTACCAATCTTAAAGCAGCACAATAAAAATCTACGATAAAATTGTCAATAGGCCGCTGTCTCAAAACTCGAAAAGGGAAATTTCTCAGAAAATCTTGCCAAAGTTTTTTTTCGGCTGGAGTTGGATTTTTCCGAAGTTCTTGGGCGATTGGGATAAGTTTTGGGTTCTAAGGTAGGTGGAAATTGGAGTCGTTTAATTTGGTCATAATTCTCCTCCTCTCGATCCGGAGATCCCCCCTAACCCCCCTTAAGAAGGGGGGGATAAGAGAGTTCTCAAAGTCCCCCTTCTTAAGGGGGATTTAGGGGGATCTCCGGGGCATAAATATGTTAAGTGAACCGTATTTGGTCATAATTCTCCTCCTCTCGATCCGGAGATCCCCCCTAACCCCCCTTAAGAAGGGGGGGATAAGAGTTGAAACCGCTAATTCTTATCTAAAATATCATAACTCAAAACTCCAAAATATTTAAAATCGTCCTGCTAAATTGGCAACTATTAATACTAATTGAACAGGCTTCACAGGTTTCGTAATATGTGTTTGAAAACCCGCTTCGATCGCCCTTTCGCGCTCTTGCTCGCTCGCATACGCAGTCAGCGCAGCGGCAGGGATTTTTCCTCCGGCTGGCGCAGCAAGAGCTCGCACTTGCTGAATTAAAGAATATCCGTTTTGCTCAGGCATTCCCAAATCCGAGATCAGCACGTCATATCTGCCGGGATTTTCCGTCAAAACAGCCATCGCGGCTCTTACAGATTCCGCTGTCACAACCTCAGCGCCGTAATGTTCCAGCACATATTTTAAGAGCTCCCGCGTATCAGCCTCATCATCGACAACTAACACCTGCAAATTTTCCAAAGAAGGGACACGATCGCCTAAAGTGTTCAAAGACTCTGAAAATGCAGCCGACTCTAAACCGTTTGGCGGTGTCAACTCTTCACCCGATGCTCGCAAAGGCAATCTCACAATTATGGTAGTTCCTTGTCCCTCACCCGGACTTTCGGCTTGCACTCTTCCCCCGTGCAATTCGACAAGATGGTACACGATCGACAAACCCAATCCCAAACCTTGATTGGTTTTAGTGGTGCTAGAATCTCCTTGGCGGAAACGATCGAAAATATGCGGCAACAACTCGCGTGCAATCCCTTTTCCCGTGTCGGTGACTCGAATTTCTGCTCGATCGTCGATCGCCTCTAGCGCAATTTCCACTCGTCCCGCCGATGGAGTAAACTTAATCGCATTAGACAGGATATTCCACAAAACCTGCTGCAAACGATCGATATCTCCCAAGACAACAGCAGAAGTCAACTGCGAAACAATTTGAATGTTTTTTGCTTCCGCTGAACATTGAATCCCATCGATCGCACCTTGCACCACTAACCGCAGATCGATCGCACAGGTGATAAGTTGAAGCTTACCGTTCGTAATCCGGGAAACATCAAGAATATCTTCGATTAACTGAGCTTGGGCCTTGGCGCTGCGCTCGATCACCTCTAGAGCGCGATCGGCGGCTGCTTGCTTCAGGTTCCCCTCGCGGAGCATTTGCGCCCACGCCAGAATCGGAGTCAGGGGATTGCGGAGCTCGTGGGAGAGATTCGCCAGAAATTCGTCTTTAGTTCGGTTAGCAATTTCTGCTTGTTCGCGGGCCAACTTTTCCTGCTCCAATAACTGCGATCGCTCTTTCTCAAACTGCTTGCGAGCGGTGATATCCTCGATCGACAGCAGAATCATGGAAACGCTGTCTTTTGGTTCAACTTTACAAGCATTGATCAGCAGAGTTTTCGGCCCGAGCAGCTCAAAAACCTGCTCGATCTCAAAGTTGTTAATCTCAACATTATTAACCCGAATATCTTCCAAAAGCCCTCGCAGTTGCGGGATATTCCACTGCCCGTTAGCCCATTCAAACCAGTCAGCTTGGGCGGTTTCGGAAGATGAAACTTGAAACGTTTCGTATAACGCTCGATTGGCAGTGTTCACTCGCAAATCAGCATCCAGCACAATTAAAGGCGTTGGCACGCTTTCCACAATTGTTTCTGCATAATTGCGAGCCGTTTCTAACGTTGCAGCAGTGCGTTTGAGAGCGTCAATATCGATCAAAACTATTACCACACCCTCAATCTGGTTTTCAAGCGTCCGGTAAGGACGAATGCGGAGGGCGTACCAATATCCCGATGCAGTTTGCACTTCTTGTTCTTTGGTATTGAGAGTATCGATCACCTCCCAAATCATCGCTTCTAAATTGGGAATTTCCAGATTGGCTCGGATGTCGCTAAACGGGCGCCCGACATCCGTAGAAATTAGATTGAACAGTCGCTGCGCCATCGGCGTAAAACTGCGAATCCGCAAATCGTCGGCCAGCATTAAAATTGGAATACTGATACTAGCAAGCAAATTAGTCACATCATTATTAACCTGCTGCAAATCGAGATTGCGAGTGCGAAGTTCCTCGACAGTAGTAATCAGTTCTTCGTTAGTAGCTTGAATTTCTTCTTTAGCCGTTTCTAGTTCTTCGTTGATGCTTTGCAGTTCTTCATTGCTCGAAATAATTTCTTCGTTGGCAACTCTCAGGTCTTGATTGAGATTTTCTTGATCCTCTACCACCGCTTGCAGGTGCGCTTGAGCCAGTGTTTTATCTTGGTTGGCGGTGGCAATTTCCTGCCTCAGTCGCACTATTTCCCGCTCTAAATCGCTTGGTTCTAAGCTGTCAAAAGTTACGGTTCCCAGGTCGATCGCTGGGGGTAAAGCTTCTTCAAACAATACCAAAAAATAGCGCGTTTCCACGATCGCAGGTTGGAACGGAATCACCTCAAAATTGACGAAATTCGTGTCGCCCTCTTCCACCCTCACCCCTTCTTTTCTCACCGTCGCATTCTGGCTTTGCGCTTGATAAATTGCGGTGCGAAGCTCCGCAGACAATCCTGAAACCGCCATTGCGAACAAATTTAAACTCGGCGTTCCTGGTGTTAATCTCAAGTAGCGATTGGTATTTCCCCGCAGTTGCAGAATCTCCATCTGGTCGTTCACCACCGCACCGACAGAAGCAGAGCGATTTAAAATCAATTGGTCTGTTTCGCGCTGCAAGTCAAAGCTGTTGGCAAAATTTGCATTCATTGGCCGCCGATTATCTAGTTGAGAGAGGGGAGAGAAACTCGTCGTAAACGAAAGTCGGGGACGAGTTGCTGTTAACTTTTTGGTAAAAATTTTAGACGGCCCGTCGGCTAAAGTAAAGAAGTCCGAGGATTTGCCCGTACTTTCGGAAGTGCCGAGCATCAAGAAGCCTGTTGGGTTGAGACTGTAATGAAAAATCGCCAAAACTCGTTTTTGCAAAGGTTCTGCTAAATAAATCAGCACATTGCGGCAGCTAATCAGATCGAGATTAGAAAAAGGCGGATCGATGCCTAAGTTTTGTCGGGCGAATACGCACAGTTCGCGGACTGCTTTGCTGATGCGATATCTGCCTGTTTCTACGGGGACAAAGAAGCGGGTGCGTCTCTCTTCGGAAACGCCTAACATTTGGTTTTCTGAGTACAGGCCAGACCTCGCTTTGCCGATCGCCCCTTCGCTGATATCTGTAGCAAAAATCTGAATCGGCAGCGACAGATTTCGATCGCCCAAATACTCTAACAAGCAAATGGCGATCGAGTAAACCTCTTCACCAGTCGAACATCCCGCCACCCAAATCCGCACCGGAGATTCTGCTGACTTATTTTGGGTAATTGTGGGGAAAACTTGCTCTTTTAAGCGTTGAAAAGCTTCTAAGTCGCGGAAAAAACTCGTGACGTGGATCAAAATTTCTTCATACAAAGCTGTGACTTCCGCCGGATATTCGAGCAGATATTGGGCGTAATCTTCCAATCGTACCATCTTGTACAGCAGCATCCGCCGCTGCATTCGTCGGTTCAGGGTGGCCGATTTGTAGTGGGTGAAGTCAACGCCTGCGGTCGATTTTAGCAGCGCAAAAATAGTCCCCAGGGCAGATCCGGGTTCTGGCAATTCTTCAGGGATTGTGACGGGGAGCGGCCCGACTAGAAAGGCATGGCGGCTGAGATTTTCTAGTTCCCGCGCAATTGCTTCGGGCGGCAGAATGAAGTCTACACTGCCTGTAGCGACGGCGGTAATGGGCATACTGTCGAATTTTGCGCTTGCTTCGGATTGAGCAAAAGTCACGCCACCGGCTGCTTTGATGGCCATCAGCCCCAAGGCTCCGTCTCCATCGGCTCCCGATAAAACTACGGCGATGGCTTTGTTCCCCCGATCGACTGCTAAGGACTCGAAAAACGCATCTCCCGGCATATATTTGCCAAAAACCTTCTCCCTCGGCATCAGTTTCAGCCTTCCTTCCAGCAGCAGCAGCTTGGTATTCGGCGGAATGATGTAAACATGGTTCGGTTCTGGGGCGATCGCGTCTTCCACCTCGCGCACGGGCATTTGCGTGGTTCTGCTGAGAATTTCGCCCAGCAGGCTTTTGCGATCGGGCGCTAGGTGCTGGATCAGCACAAATGCCATGCCGGTATCTGCGGGTAAGTGAATCAGCAACTGGATGAATGCTTCCAACCCTCCAGCAGAGGCCACAATCCCGACGATCGGAAAAGGAGCATCGGTTTTAGCTTCGAGTTCTAAGTCGATCGCACCGGGGGCGATCGGTGCAAATGTATCTTCGTTAGATAAGTTCATAAATATCCATTTTAATTACCGCACGCAGTTATTAGCAGCCAACCCTTGTCAGCCTCCGAGTAATGCGGACTATTCTAATAGCAGCTTGAATTGCTAAGATTGTGCAACCGCCTTAAGGCTTAGGTGCAGTGTGAGAGCGTCGATAAAAGGACTTAGGCACAATTACTGAAGAAATCGATTGTTTATACTCTGGTGGGCGGCTGTAACGAGATTTTTTGGTATGAAAACCCGGTTTTTAGGTAATTGCTAAATCTTATGTCATTGTTGGCGATCGGCTTAGCTTTTGTGATGTGGGGCGATCGGCTTAGCTTTTGTGATGTGGGGCGATCGGCTTAGCTTTTGTGATGTGGGGCGATCGGCTATTAGTGTTAACTGAAAACTAAAATCCTTGAGATTTTTCGCTGCTAGCAGAGGCCAGATCCCCCCTAGCCCCCCTTAAGAAGGGGGGGACAAGAAGCGCTCAAATTATCCTTTTTTGAGGGGGACAAGCAGCGCTCAAATTATCCTTTTTTGAGGGGGACAAGCAGCGCTCAAATTATCCTTTTTTGAGGGGGATAAGCAGCGCTCAAATTCTCCTTTTTTGAGGGGGATAAGCAGCGCTCAAATTCTCTTTTCTTGACGGGGGAAAAGCAGCGGTCAAATTCTCTCTTTTTGAGGGGACAATAACACTCAAACTCTACTTTTTTAAGGGGAACTTCGATCGCTTCTTGTCCCCCCCTTCTTAAGGGGGGCTAGGGGGGATCTGGCCTCGGCTATTACGAGATGCCCGATCGCTTCTTGTCCCCCCCTTCTGAAGGGGAACTTCGATCGCTTCTTGTCCCCCCCTTCTGAAGGGGGGTTAGGGGGGATCTGGCCTCTGCTATTACGAGATGCCCGATCGCTTCTTGTCCCCCCCTTCTGAAGGGGGGTTAGGGGGGATCTGGCCTCTGCTATTACGATCGCCCTCCGCCCACAACTCCTGACAAACTCCCTCAAAACACTGCAACACATCAACATTCGTAAACCTGACAACTTTCAGCCCATACCCCTCTAAAATCCCTGTTCTTTCTGCATCATGTTGTTTCCCCTGTTCGGTAAAATGACTCTCTCCATCAACCTCAATTACTAATCTTAAAGCAGCACAATAAAAATCTACGATAAAATTGTCAATAGGCCGCTGTCTCAAAACTCGAAAAGGGAAATT
>NZ_JAUBVX010000040.1:0-60457 GCF_036706065.1 Microcoleus sp. A2-C3
GTTTTTGAGTAACAGCTTGCCTGCTCTTCAAAGCCAGCTACTTTTAGCTGCGACTATTTTTTAGTCTAAACTACAGTCACCGTCAACATTTAGCAAAACCACACCACCTCTACCATCAGAAACGCTGCTAACACCGGAATTTTCGGCATTGGCGCGAGTATAAACGCCCCAACCGTGAACTTGCAACCGGGGAGCAAGGCGGTAGAATCCTTGTACGCCAACAGAATCGCTGGATGTAGCAATATTGTCCCCAAACGGTCGCGCAGCCAGAAAACTGCCCGTACCGCCTGTGAGATCAGCTTTACCGCTTGGTGCAAAGGTACGAGAATAGGCTACGCCAATGGCGCCGCGATCGCCCCGGTAGGCAAGCTGAACCAGAGCATTGTAGGAACCGTTGAATAAACCGTTACTTTGCTGCGAGAGATTGGGATTTCCGGCGACATAGCCTACAGTCAGGGTGAGGTTTTTGACGATCGTCCAGTTGACAGCCGCACCGCCACCTCCCCGGCGGTAGAGGGGATTGTATTGTCCGAACTTCGAGGGAATTCCCTCACTATCGCTGGCGATCGTGGGAGGAGTCAGTAAATCCGTAATATCGGGATACCCGACACCTGTGGGGCCGACGGTCAGCGCGAGATTAGAAGTCAGCGGGGTCACATACAATACGTGAGGGACGGTGATTGTGTTATCGACATTGCCATCAAAGTTTAAGGCCGTCATATTTGTACCCGTCTTGTCGGCAATCCTGCCCAAGTTGCCGAATTCCAAACGGGTTCTCAGCAGATCGCGACCGGTGAAGCTGGTTTCAAAATTTAATCGCCCCCGGTTGGCAATAATAGTGTTGGTGCGATCGCGCGAATCCCCAACACTGTTACCGGAGGTATCTGTTACCACCACGATAATTTCTGCATTCAGCTTAGTTGTAGTCGAGAACTGATTCGCTTCTAGTTGTGCCGTGCGTGCATCTAGGGCATCGACTCGACCCCGCAACACCGATAATTCAGTTGCAAATTCTGCTTGCAGTTTTTGGACGATCGCTAAATCTTCCCCAGTAATCAGGTTGGTTGTTCCTGTGGCAATTAGTGCGCTGAGTCGATCGAGACAGCTATTCAATCCTGCTGCAAATTCGTACCGCCCCGTCGCGCGGTTTCCTCTGTATGTGCCGTCGGGATAACCGGCAATACAGCCGTAGCGTTCTACTAAAGATTGCAGCGCCTGAAACGCCCAGTCAGTTGGTTTTACATCCGAGAGTTGAGAGACAGAATTCACCTGTGCGAAGGGGTCTTCTGCCAAGGTATTTAACGGTTCAGGAGCAACTAATCTATCAATTGGTGCAGCAAAACTTGGGGATGATGTTAGTAGAAATACAGCAGGTGAACCCAGGATAAAAGCAGTAATCAGGTGATAAAAATGCTGGATTTGCATAGGAAAAAGCTCCGCATCAGGAACCGAGACACCGAATTAGCAATACCTTTACGCTGCGCTAGAGCCTGTGCGAACTTTGTCAATCGTCACTGCGATAATTATCACCAAACCTTTGACAACTAACTGCCAGAAGAAAGACACATTCATGAGAGTTAGTCCATTGTTGAGCAGGGCAATAATTAAAGCCCCCAGCAAAGTACCCCAAATAGTACCAATTCCACCTGTAAAACTCGTTCCTCCCAAAATTACAGCAGCGATCGCATCTAATTCGTAGCCCTGCCCCAACATCCCCGTCGCACTGTAGAGGCGCGACGCGCTCATAATTCCACCTAAACCAGAAAGCAACCCACTCACACCATAGACAAATAACAGCACGCGACTCACCTTAATACCTGTCAATCGTGCTGCCCGAATGTTGCCTCCCACGGCATAAATATGCCTCCCTAGAACAGTCCGCCGCAAGACAAACCAACTCGCTAACACTGCGAGAAAAGCGATAATAACTAACCAGGGAATAGGGCCAACATAGCTGTTACCTATCCAAGCGAAAGTGAGATTTCTATTGATAACTGTAGTGCCGTTAGCTACTAAATAAGCCACTCCCCGCAAAGCAGTGTAAGAACCCAGGGTTACGATGAACGGAGGCAAACCTAAATAGGCAATTAGCGAGCCGTTAAGTAATCCTAAAAATACTCCGGCTATTAACGCAGCCGGTACGGCAAACCAACCGAGGCCTGGAACTAAAGAAACCAGCACCCCGACAACTGCTGTCACGCCCAAAATTGACCCGACTGAAAGGTCAATTCCGCCTGTCAAAATCACAAAAGTCATGCCGGTAGCTAGGACAATATTGATCGATGCTTGCCGGATGACATTGATCAAATTTCCTACTGAAAGAAAGTTGGGCGTTACCAAGGAAAAAATTATACAGATCCCCACCAAAATTGGTAAGATACCGGCAACCTGAATAAAATTTCTCCAAGCTTGAGCTTTACTTGCTTTCTGCCGATCGCTCCCTGAATTTCCGCTGGTTTTTGTTTCCGTTTGACTCATGATTTTACTACCTCTTTTGCACCAGTGGCATAAGCCATAATGTTTTCTTGCGTAATCTTTTCCCCAGTCGTTCCGCCTACTTCACCGACGAGGCTTCCTGCTCGCATCACTAAGACGCGATCGCTCATTCCCACAATTTCCGGCAACTCGCTGGAAATCATCAAAATAGCCACACCTTTGGCTGCCAAATCGCTAATAATTCGATAAATTTCGCTTTTTGCGCCAATGTCCACACCCCGCGTCGGTTCATCTAGCAAAAGTACCTTTGGGTTGATAGCCAACCAACGCGCTAGCAGCAACTTCTGCTGATTTCCTCCAGAAAGATCCATTGCCCTGATGCTCGGACTTGCAAGGCGAATCTGCAAATTATCAATAGCATCATTCACAATTTTCAACAGAAAATTTGAGTTGATAATGCCAGCTTTTGCTTCTCGATCGAGGACATTCATGGTGATATTTTCCCCCGAAGTTGCCTCCAAAAATAGTCCGAGAGCCTTGCGATCTTCGGGCACGTAAGCAATTCCAGCGGCCATTGCTTCATTGGGTGTCGAGACATTGAGATGACGATTTTCGAGTTTTATTTCACCGCTTGTCTTTCGATCTGCACCAAAAATCAGGCGGGCAAGTTCTGTTCTGCCAGCGCCAACTAAACCCGCTAAACCCAGAATTTCGCCCGCATGAAGTTGAAAAGTAGCAGGCTTTACTTTGTGGCCGTCGCTTAAATTTGTTACGTCAAGAACAACAGCACCCGGTGTTATTTGATGCTTGTTTTCGTACAAATCCTGTAAAGAACGACCCACCATCATTTCCACCAAGCGATTGGCAGAAATTTCGTGCTTTTCAAGAGAGCCAATATACCCGCCATCTCGGATGACGCTCACGCGATCGGCAAGGGCATAAATCTCTTCCATCCGGTGGCTGATGTAAATAATAGCAATTCCCTCAGTCCGCAAACGGCGAACCACTTCAAAAAGCTTATCTGTTTCGCGGTCTGAAAGCGCTGCCGTCGGCTCGTCCATTACTAAAATTCGGCTTTTATCTTTGAGCGCCCTAGCTATTTCCACTTGCTGCTGTTCGGCAATTGAAAGTGTGGAAACCAGGTCTCCAGCATCAAAACTTGCATCGAGGTTTTTTAATACCTCAGCGGCCCTACGTCGCATTTCATCTTGGTCTAAAAATGTACCTCCTTTCTTCAGCTCGCTGCCCATAAAAATGTTTTCAGCAACTGTCAGATTGGGGGCGAGATTGAGTTCTTGATAAATAATCGCTATCCCTAAATTTCTGGCTTGACCGGGGTCTGTCATCTTAACAGCTTGACCGTCAATTCTGATTTCGCCTGCATCAGCTATGTAGGCTCCCGCCAGAATTTTCATCAGCGTACTTTTGCCCGCACCGTTTTCCCCCATGAGGGCGTGGACTTCGCCTGGGTAAATGGTGATATTTACATCGTGCAAGGCTGTAAAACCGTGAAAGGTTTTTGTAATACCTTGCATTTCGAGGACTGGCTTAGTTTTAATTGAATCTTGAGTGCTATTTACCATCGTAAATACCTTAAGGAAATCTGCTTGACTATTAAACTTATATCCCCCTTCTTAAGAGGGGGAGAAGATGCTTTTCAAAGTCCCCATTCTTAAGGGGAATCTAGACTAGGGTAAAAACGGGATTCCTCCAAGGTTTTAGTCTTAACTTGACACGAAGAAGGTCACTCGCTTGTCCAGCCTTTATGTTGATTGACGTTTTCGCGAGTAATCAGCGCGACTGGAATCAGAATGTTTGGATTGGCTGGCTTTTTGCCTTTCCGAATGTCGTTGCCGACTTCAACTGCCTTGGCTGCCATGCGAAAGGGATCTTGAGCTGCTGTAGCCACAAATAAACTGTTGTTCTGCTTGAGCGCATCTAAAGCTTCAGGTGCACCATCGACTCCAACAATAAAGAATTCGCTCCTTTGTGCTTGTTTGGCTGCTAATTCTGCACCAATGGCACAGGGGTCATTAATTGCAAAAACAGCATCAATTTTTGGGAAGGAAGTAAGCAAATCGCTCATCACTCTTAACCCGCCATCGCGGCTGCCTTCAGCATTCTGATCTTTGGAAAGAACCTTGAGATCGGGATATTTGGAGAAGACACTCTGGCAGCCCTGAACTCGCTCGACCACTGAAGCGACGGGAGGCCCGTTGATAATCACAACGCTGCCTTTTCCTTTCAAGCGATCGACTATATATTGACAGCTTACTTCGCCAGCTTGCACGTTATTTGAAGTAACTGTGGCATCAACACCTCCCTCGGCGGCGGTATCAACTGCAATTATCGGAATTCCGGCTTGCTTGGCTTTTTCGACAGCGGGTGCAATGCCTTTGGTGTCCGCAGCATTAAGTATAATCATGCTGACATTAGAGGCAATAAAGTTTTCGATTTGATTAAATTGCTGATTTAAATCGTCGCCGCTGGAAACGAGAGTTGTCCTCACGTTTGCACCGCCGAGTTTCTTGGCTTCGGCCTCAGCGCCCTTGCCGACTTGTACGAAGAATGGATTACCGAGGTCGCGGACTGCTACAGCAACTGATGAAAGTTCAGAGTTGCTTGGTTGTGTGCCGTTTTGAGCGTTCCGGGAAGCTGCTGTGCAACTTGCCAGAGTGCTGCTGAGTAGACTAAAAAGACTGAGTGCGATCGTTACTCGTTTCACCTCAAACTCCAATGAAGGCTCGTTTGGAGAGAGTCGTTCGTAAATATGACGTTGCCAACCTAACATTAGCTTTTGTCAGGTTTCAGCTCGAATACCTAATGTTTTAGGTAACAGGATTTTCCCGGTACAGGATTGTACGATACCTTGTTTCTTTTGCGCTCGTAAAATTTTCTCGATCGGCTCGCTAGACTGCTTGTGCGAACAGAAGAAATACGAATATAAATCTCTGTCCTAGCTGCAAATAAAATCAACGATGCTTGAATGTATTAAATGCTTGATGAGCATTCTTTTTTTCAATCTTCAAGAAAACTTTTAAGAGACAATTTTTGACAAAATATTTCACAACTTGCTTTTAAAACCCGAGCGAGTCATATTTAATTTAGTTCTCTATCTTGGTTTATCCTAACAGTTAAATAAGGGCTTAATATCTATCTTTGGATAGACAATACTTCTACCAAAAACTAAATATCCGATCCTCTATATCGGCACTGATAATAATAACCCGCATTCTGGTCTGATTCCGCTAACTCAATAATTCTTAAAGTTTGCTCGGTGTAGGAGATTGTAAAAATTCATTAAGTTTAGAGTCCATTAGGGTCGATTATAGTAGACTGTAATTGCCATTTTTTCGCAAAGTCATTTTACAGAAATAATTGTCTGCGCCCTCAAGGCGTAAATCTGAGATGCGATCGACAAATCACCTATTCTGTTTCCTAGAAATATTTTCCAGCGAAGGCGGCATTCAATCCTACGCCCAAGACATCCTGAAAGCTTACCTGTCACTAACCGCAGCAAACAACTTTCCGCCACAAGCAGAAGTTTTGCTATTGCGAGATTCTCCAGATTGCCAAAATCCCTTCGAGTCAAAAAATCTCAAATTCTCTTACCTAAAAACTCATCCCGCTTGGCTTGGTCGTCTTAAGTTTGCCGCAAAATTGCTAACTTGTTTGCTGCAAAAACGACCGGAACGGGTTTTTTGCGGTCACATCAAACTCGCACCGCTAATTAAAACTTTATGCCAGCCGCTGGGAATTCCCTACACAATTTTAACTTACGGTAAGGAAGTTTGGGAACTGCTTCCACCAAAATATCAAATAGCAATGAGAGAATGTGACAGTATTTGGACGATTAGCAGGTACACGCGCGATTGTACTTGCGAACTTAACAATTTAAATCCTGACAAATTCCAAATAGTGCCTTGTACTGTAGATGAAAATATATTTACGACTGGGCCCAAACCGCTGCATTTATTAGAAAAATACGATCTGGTTGGTGCTAAAATATTGATAACTGTGGCTAGATTGCGATCGCACGATAGTTACAAAGGAATCGATGTCACAATTCAAGCTTTGCCGGAAATTGCCAAAAGTTTTCCCAATGTGAAATACTTAGTTATTGGACGCGGGGACGATCGCCCTAGATTAGCAAAAATCGCCCAAGATTTGGGAGTTGCCGAAAAAGTAATATTTGCGGGTTTTGTACCGACAGCAGATTTAGCAGCACATTACCAGTTGGCGGATGCTTATGTAATGCCCTCCCAGGAAGGCTTCGGTATAGCTTATTTGGAAGCTCTAGCTTGCGGAGTACCAGTGCTGGCGGGGGACGCGGACGGTTCGGCAGATCCGCTGCAAGATGGTAAACTGGGATGGCGAGTTCCTCACCGAGATTCGGCAGCAGTAGCGGTTGCTTGTGTAGAAATTTTGCGAGGACAGGATCAAAGGTGCGATCGCCCTTGGTTGAGGGAACAAACCCTGGCACAATTTAGTTTTGCATCCCTTTGTCAATCTTTACAAGGGATTTTTCAACCCTCTGACTCAGATTAGCTTGTAACGTAGAGAGCGGTTTCTGCGTGTACAATGGGAAGATTAAGTCGATCGACCGCCTGAATTTCTGAGTAGGATAGAGTCAAGCCTACCTGCAAAGACACCCAAGGAGACCACCGTGAACCAAGGCACCCCCAAAATATCTTTAAATTTACCGCGTATTAGCAATTGGCTGATACTGCTGGGCATCGCTTGTTTGTTGGTGTCAATTGGTTTGGGCTGGGTAGTTAAATCATTTTTGATTGTAGTAGGTTTGTTGCTGCTGACACCTGTGGTGGGATTTTTCGTGCTTCAGTGGTGGTTGAAACGCAATTTAATTGAAGACAAGTGTCCAGTTTGTCAATACGAGTTCACAGCTTTAAATCAAACTCAGTTTCAGTGTGCTAATTGTGGCGAACCTTTGAAAATAGAGGAAGGTCATTTTAGCCGCTTGACGCCGCCCGGTACGATCGACGTTACCGCCGTTGAAGTATCATCGGTACAACAATTAGAAGATTAATCATTGGGAATTGGGAATTGGGCATGGGGCATTGGGAATTGGGCATCGGGCATGGGGCATCGGGCATCGGGCATCGGGCATGAGTTAATTGTTGGTTATTATTTGTTATTTGTCACTTGTTAAGCTGTCGCGCATTTAAATTACATATTCGGTACGGCGTCGAATCCCATACCACTCATTGTTTGATTGATTTTTGAGACACAATTTAAATGTAGAACAGCTTATTTGTTATTTGTTATTTGTTATTTGTTATTTGTTATTTGTTATTTGTTATTTGTTATTTGTTATTTGTTATTTGTCACTTGTTATTTGTTATTTGTTATTTGTCATTTGTTATTTGTTTTAATAACCAATTGTCCATGCCCAATTCCCGATGCCCAATTCCCGATGCCCAATGCCCCATGCCCGATGCCCCATGCCCGATGCCCGATGCCCCATGCCCGATGCCCGATGCCCCATGCCAAAAATTACTTTTCTAGACGGACTGCGTACCACTGCAAAAACTTTCCAGGCCCGACATCTAATTCACAATAAGTATCAATTAAATACTTAGCTTGTTCTTCCACAGAAGAGAATTTTAGCACGTCGGCTGGCAAATCTTCATGTTCCTGAGCTAAGACCGCTTTCAGCTTTTCTAATAGTTCCGCCGCAGTCACAAACTGCTCCGGCTGGTTTGTTTCTAACACCACAAAGGTGTCTTCGTCATACAGTGACATAGTTTCAGTGTTTGAGGTTAATTATTTCTAAAGTTTCCGGCAGTTAAGCTAGCGAAAGTATAAACTCTTAATTACAATTTTCTTGCCCCGGCTCGATCGTGTTACAATAGAACAACATCAGAATTCCTACCGGATTACCGTTATTAACTTAGTTATTAACCGAGTTGTCAACAGATCCGAACAAGCATTTCTGCGAATGTTTCTCAATTACAAGTTGGTCGAGCGTCAAATTCTCAAGAAATATTCGATCGACCTTCCTCTAATTATAACTGGCACTATACATTCCCATGATCACATCTTCGACTTCAACCCCTGTTGCGCGCAAGCCATCTAAATCAGAAGGCCTCAAAGAACGCAGCAACTATTTACGAGAACCCGTTGCGACTGAACTGTTACAAGACACAACCCACTTCACCGAAGACGGGATTCAGATTCTCAAATTTCACGGCTCGTACCAGCAAGACAATCGCGACAATCGAGTTAAAGGACAAGAAAAAGACTATCAGTTCATGCTCCGCACCCGCAATCCCGGCGGGTTCGTTCCGCCGCAGCTATTCTTGGCCTTAGACAAGCTATCCGAAGAATACGGCAACCACACGCTCCGCGTCACAACCCGCCAAGGTTTCCAAATTCACGGCGTGTTGAAAAAAAATCTTAAAGCAGTGTTTTCCTCAATTATTAAAAATATGGGGTCAACCTTGGGAGCTTGCGGCGACTTGAACCGCAACGTCATGGCACCGCCAGCACCGTACAAAAATCGCCCAGAATACGAGTATGCGCTCAAATATGCCAACAATGTCGCCGATTTGCTAACACCGCAAACTGGTGGTTATTACGAAATTTGGTTGGACGGCGAAAAGGCAGTTTCGGCTGAGGAAGACCCCGCAGTCAAGGCGGCCAGACAGCAAAACGGCAACGGCACAATCTTTAGCGACGACAAGGAAGAACCGATTTACGGCGAGCATTATATGCCGCGTAAGTTCAAGTGTTCTGTTACCGTACCGGGAGACAATTCAATTGACTTGTACTCTCAGGATTTGAGCTTGGTGGTAATTACCGACAAAGCTGGGAATCTGCAAGGTTTTGACGTGTTTGCTGGCGGTGGTTTAGGCCGCACTCACAATAAAGAAGATACTTTTGCTCGCCTTGCTGATGAGATTTGCTATGTTGCCAAGGATGATGTTTACAGTTTGGTCAAGGCAATTGTAGCAACACAAAGAGATTTTGGCGATCGCACAGACAGACGACACGCGCGACTCAAGTACCTGATTAATGACAAAGGTGTCAAGTGGTTCCAAGAAAAAGTCGCAGAATATTTTGGCAAACCGCTAGAAGCGTTTAAACCGCTGCCTGAGTGGAAGTATTTGGATTTCTTGGGCTGGCACGAACAAGGCGACGGCAAGCTGTTTGTCGGCATTTCCGTAGAAAATGGCCGGATTAAGGATGAAGGCTCGTTTCAGCTAAAAACGGCTTTGCGGGAAATCGTGCAGAAGTACAACTTGCCGATGCTGGTGACTCCGCACCAAAACGTCATGATTTACGATATTTCACCGGATATCAAATCAGAAATTCAGGGCATACTCGATCGATGTGGCATTCAGCGGGAAACTGCGATCGACCCCTTAGTGCGCTACGCTATGGCTTGTCCGGCATTCCCAACCTGCGGGCTGGCAATTACCGAGTCCGAGCGCGTGATTCCGGCAATTTTAGATCGAATTCGGGCGAGTTTGACCAAAGTTGGTTTAGAAGACGAGCATTTTGTGGTGCGGATGACTGGTTGCCCCAATGGATGCGCCCGCCCTTATATGGCAGAATTGGGGTTTGTCGGGAGTTCGCCGGAATCCTACCAGATTTGGCTGGGCGGTTCTCCATCGCAAACGCGGCTGGCAAAACCGATTGAGGAAAAGCTGCACATCAATAATTTTGAAGCTTTTCTGGAGCCGATTTTTGTTTATTTCAAGCAAAAACGGCAAAAGAGTGAGAGTTTTGGCGATTTTTGCGATCGCGTTGGGTTAGAATCTATCCGTCAATTTGTAACCAATCACCAATCTACTGACTCGATGACAACTGAGATTAATGATTTAGCTGTTACGTCTAGTAACGACGATGAAAACGAGACTCCCACTGCTGGCGGTGGCAAAGTCCGCCGTCGAATTAGTGTCCGCGATGAAATCTACAACGAGCTCAAGGAAGAAGCAGCCCGCCAGGGCAAGCCAATCACGCAGTTAGCTACAGAGGCAATTTCCACTTATTTGAAGAAGATTAAGGAGGAAGCATAAGCCGATTCTTGATTTTCGATCGCATCAGATAAACCTCACACAAAATTAATATAAAGGCAAAGCATTTGCAGAAAAAATTAGATTTTCAACATAAATCTGATTGTAAATGCTTTGCCTTTAAACTTGCCAACAAAAAAACGATCCCTTCTCCTCCTCTCTTCCTCTGCGTTCTCTGCGCTCTCTGCGGTTAAAGAAAAAAAATCTAATAGAAAAACGAACAATCCAAAATTAAATGCCCCAACTACAAAGATTAGCAGTTAATGCAGATCAAATTTGCGATCGCACAATCAACTTAACCCCCGAACAACAGCATTATTTATGCCGAGTGTTGCGACTGAATCAGGGCGATCGATTTATTGCAATGGACGGACGGGGACATTGGTGGTCAGCAGCCCTAGAAGCACGGGAAACCGGGTTATTTGCCTCGATAGCAGAGGAGATTGCTGTAAACATGGAGCTACCAGTGGAAGTAACTTTGATGGCGGCATTGCCCAAAGGAAACGGCTTTGACGAGGTTGTGAGACAGGCGACGGAGTTGGGTGTGGCAAGTATTGTGCCGATGACGAGCGATCGCACTTTGCTCAAACCGAGTGCTCAAAAGGTCGATCGCTGGAGAAGGATTGCTGCGGAGGCGGCGGAACAGTCGGAACGTCAAATTGTACCAGCGGTTTATGAACCTGTTTCCTTTGATTTAGCTGTCAAAGATTGCAGTCAAAAATATCGATTTATTTGTCTTGCTCGCGGGGACAATCGGCATTTGTGGGATTGTTTGAGTGGTTTGGAACCCCCCCAGCCCCCCTTGCTAAGGGGGGAGCAAGAACCGGAGGAACCCCCCCAGCCCCCCTTGCTAAGGGGGGAGCAAGAACTGGAATCGATCGCGATTGCGGTTGGCCCGGAGGGCGGCTGGACTGATGGAGAAGTGGAAAGGGCGATCGAATGTGGCTTTGAACCTGTTTCTTTGGGTAGTAGAATCCTGAGAGCAGTAACAGCACCGATGGTGGCTTTATCGTTAGTAGGAGCAGCTTTTGAAAAGTGGCAATCCTCAACAAATATTTCTCTGAAGTGCTAGATATCGTAAACGAAGCTAAAATGTCAATGATTCATTAGGAATAAAACTAAAATGTTAAAATCAGTAAAGGGTATATATCGAGATGGCAAAGTTGTGTTATTGGAAACTCCGGGTGACTTAACAGAAGGGAAAGTTATCGTTACTTTTCTGGCAGAATCAGGATTGGTAGAGCTACAATCTCGCGGTATCGATCGGGAGAAAGCAGCAGATTTAAGGATCAGGTTGAGCAGATTTGCAGAGGATTGGGAACTACCGGAAATGGATGCTTATGATGCTTTATAATCGTGGTGATGTAGTCCTGGTTTTGTTTCCCAATGCTGATTTGCGTACTGCCAAGCGCCGTCCTGTTTTGATAGTTCAATCAGACAATTTGAGATCTGGTTTAGGGCAAACTATTACAGCAATGATTACTAGCAATTTAGCCCGTGCAGGACATCCAAGCCGAGTTTTAGTTTCCCTAGAAACACCGGAAGGTAAGCAAACACGATTGTTGGCTGATTCGGTAATCATGACAGACAATCTGGTGACGCTTCTAGAAGTTGAAATCGATCGCAAAATTGGTATTTGGTCAAATATGGCCGCAGTAGATGCAGCGCTCAAGCATACTTTAGCAATCTGATAAACAGGGCGATAGCTCGCAGAATCTAAAAATAATCTTTAAATTCATTGAATCAAATCAGTCTTGTGTTAGGAAAATTAGTAAAATAGGTTGACGGCTAATGAAAATAAATTTAAGGAAAAGTCGATCGCTCTTTTGCTCGATTGCGCTTTTGACAATGTTAGCAACAACATCAGTTTTTGCACAATCTGGGCGTTTTCCGATTGCTCAACAGATTAATTGCGATCGCCCGCAAGGAGACGTGGAAGTCAGAGCTTGTATTAGGTTTAGGTACGAAACCTCAGACAAGAAGTTGAATGAGGTTTACAAGCAACTGGTTGCTAAATTGAGCGGCGAAGAGCGATCGATTCTTGCGGAAGCACAATTAGGGTGGATTAAGTTGCGCGACAATAACTGCGAATTTGAAACCTATAGAAGTCGTGGCGGTACTGGCCATTCCGGTTTCCTTAATGAATGTTTGGATCGCATGACAAAAGCGCGCACTGCGGAATTGGAAAAGTATTGAAATTGGTTTGATTTGCTTGAAAGGCGATCGATCTCAACCCGCCTCGGCTATTCCTATCCAGCCAGATTTGACCAGTTTATGTAAATTTTTGTAATAAAACTCGATTTTTTGCATAAATATAGCGGAATCAGGCTGAAAGAGAGAGAAATATACATATATACAGCCTTTTGAGTATTGCTGTTGCGGTTTACCAAGGCTGGATTTGCAACAACAAGAAAACTTATAACACAGAGGAAAATTTATGAAAGGGCGATCGATTTTTAATGCAGTCGTAGGCTTAGTTATTGTGGGATTTACGTCTTCGCCAGTGTTTGCAGAGTCAAAAGGGGCGATCGAAGTCGCACCAACTCTGATAGCTCAACAACACTATATTTGCGAAAACGCCACAAACACCATAGAGATTAACAGGTGTCTGCGCTTAAGGTACGAGGCTTCGGACAAACGACTGAACCAGGTTTACAAACAACTAATGTCTAAATTGAGTCGCCAAGAGCGATCGACACTGATCAAAATACAGCGACAATGGATTAAGTCACGGGATCAAGACTGCAATCTTGAAGTTTCAATCAATCGAGGTGGTACTGGTTATAGCGGTTTTCTCAATCAATGTTTAGAAAGAAAAACCACACAACGCACCGCTGAATTACAAAATCGTTTAAAAAAGAGATAAAACAGGAAGTACACCGTGTAAAAGTTGGTGTTTCTGGCGATGTTTGACGAAGACAAAACTTAGACAGAAGCTGATGTAGGGTGCGCAGTGCGCACCTTCCCCCTTCAATTAGCGCATCAAACCAATTTTTATGTTAGTCCTGCGATCGTTTGAACGCTGACGAATCAACTTGATTTTGTGTTATAAAAGAGCGATCGCCCAAAATAACTAAAAAAATCATAAAAATGCGATCGCACATCCTACTCAGCACCAACCTAGCAATCTTCAATATTTGCTGTTTACCCATTTTAGCCCAGCCAGCGCAGACACTCCAAAACCTACCAGACGGCAAATATTTTTACGGAGAAGTACCAGAAGCCAACCGCCTAGCAACTCAATACATAATTTTCGAGAAAACTGGTGAAACTTTCACAGCCTTTGAATACCGCAGCAATACGAGCGACAATAGCTGTTTAAAAGGTACAATTAGTCAGAATACCTTTAATATTCAAACCATAGCATCTCCTCCCGACCGAGGTTACGATCGCCTTAAATGGCAATACTCCTCCGGGAAACCCGCCGATTTCAGTAAATGGCACCAACTCAACATCAGCCAACTACCTGATTTTGGCGAAAAAAGACTCGCAGAATGTATCCGCGTATTCACTACAATTCCTGACCAAAAGAAATAGAAGCAAGTATTATGAAAACTCTCCCCTTTACCATCACCCTCATTTCAGCATCATTTATAACCGCCATCACACCAGCGATTTTCGCCCAAGCGCAGCCAGCCACCGAAATCTACATCGATAAAAATTGTCGCCGTAACCAACAACTACCCCAACTTGAAAGATACACTATCTTCTTCAGAAATGAATTTACAACTAACGGTCAAAAATATTTATTCTACAGCGCCCGCTATCAAGATGGAGGCGTGATTCTATGTGTATCAAAACCCAATTTTAACCAACCAAAATCTTTAAATCAACCCAAAATACAAGCAAATTTTATTGATAAAATAGTCCCAGATACCAAAAATAAAACTGCTTTTATCATCACAGTCAGAGAAGGAAATGGTTTGGATACACCCATGACAAATTCTGGCTTAGATTTCAGTAATGTCGATCGACCAAAACTCACCTCCCTTTCCCTCCTACAGCAACGCGGAACCCTCAAAGACGGCGACCCCAGCCTTCCCAACGGCAGCTTTTACCGCGAACACAGCTTCCAAGGACGTGCAAATCAATCCATCACCATCGACCTCAAAAGCAGATCATTCGAGCACTTCATCACACTCATCGCACCCAGCGGCAATAAAATTGTAGACATCAAAGCTGTTCGCGTCAATAACAGAGAATCCCAAATCACCGTAAAATTGCCTAGTAACGGCACTTACAAAATAATTGTTCAAGGACTCGATCGCACCAGCAAAGGTACTTACACATTAAGCGTTAATTCCAACCAACTTTAACTAAACTTTAACCAACCGCTAAGCAAACTCAAAAACAGGTGTTTCAATCACCCTAGTCG
Source organism: Microcoleus sp. A2-C3 (assembly GCF_036706065.1). Lineage (NCBI taxonomy): Bacteria > Bacillati > Cyanobacteriota > Cyanophyceae > Oscillatoriales > Microcoleaceae > Microcoleus > Microcoleus sp. A2-C3. The sequence goes on from NZ_JAUBVX010000040.1 coordinate 14,851, forward strand.
GCTTTCTATCTTCCCAAATCATCTTCTGCAACTGTTCCACAGTCTCAGGCGAAAAAAAACGCTCTCCCGTTTCCAAACACACTCTAGCAGGAACATTTTCAATAATAATAAACTTACCATTGATTTCAAGCGTGTAAGTTACCTTTTGTTCCACCATTGTTTCTTTCCAAATATCATTGTTCATTTTGATTTATCCTTAACTTAAAATCAAGCCAAATTTTCGGATCTGGTTCGTATAAAGTAATGATTTTTACCAAAGGGCGAGATGGATAACTGCACTGAACGTGCAAAGGTCTATTGGCAATGGTGAAGCCGAAAATCAAACAGCTTGGGCCATATTTGTCATCGGGATACTCTTCGATAACTTCACCAGCCATTATTGCTTCCCGGAGTTCTTGTACCCTGATACGGCGAACTATGCTTTGGTTTACGGCGTGTTGTGAAAGCTCAAAATCATTTTTTACAATTTTGACACGTATTTTTTCAATGATTGTCATAGTTTCATATCATATCTATAACTTAACACAAGAGCCAAAATTGTTAACCACTGGCGGAACCAACCAAACATCAGCCAAGATAGAAACACACCCATTCCCCCAACCGCCATGACAGACATCCACCAAATAGCCACCGCCCTAGAAAGCCAAGACTACAAACAAGCAGCCCAACTCATCAAACAACTGCAAAAAGAATCACCCGAAAATCCCTGGGTAAAATACTACATTGGCCGCTACTACGAACTCACCAATAACCTCGAAAAAGCCCAAACAACCTACAAACAAATACTCCGCGACATCACCAACCCCAAAATCGTTACCCAGGCGCGCCAAGGCATTCAACGGATAGAAACGATAGAACAAAACCTCCGCCAACAAGCCATAGAAACCGCCAAAAACGACCCCAGCAACCTCGAACCCGGACTCCTAATCCTCGAAGCCGTCAGCCCCGAAAACAAACCCGCAGCCGTACAAAATATCAGCAGAATCTTCAAAATTGACGCCTACACAACCCGGACGCAAATTCAAAGCCGCGGCTGGAGACTCTACAAAACTGGCCCCATCGCCGAACTCCGAATTTACGGCAAAGAACTCCTCAACGTCGGCATTCCCGTATTTTGGGCAACCCTAGCCGACATTCAAAAAATCCAAATCTTCCGAGTGCAACACTTCCAGTCTCTCTCTTCCCCAGCCGTTGTTTGCAAAGACAACCTAAATAGACTCGGTTCTATCGAATTTCACTGGTCAGAAGTCAGCCAAAGAGTAGAAGGCTTGTTGCCGATGTTCATGGAAATCATGGACTACTCGCCCAACCGCAGAACCGATCAATTTCGCCACAAAGAAATTACCCAAGATTACGCTCAAATCTGCGACTTGCACATTCCCAGCCGCAACTGCATTCTGCGAATTTGCGACCAAAGCTACGAATTTCAACAAGGCGTTGACTTCACCCAAATTTCAGCAACTAGCGCAGCTTCACCGAACCCGAAAAACAAAACATCCAGAGTCAAAAAATCCCCACAAATACCTCAAAGTACCACCAGAATTAACTGGAATCACTTGCTGGAAATATTTGACCAACAGCTTGACGTTACAGTGTGGTCGGAATTTACTTTATTTGCCGAGACAGTCCTCGATTACACGCAGATGTTAAGCAAAATCGTATCTCATGTAGAGGTCGAGCGCAAATCCGAAACTCCTTGGGACTCTGCGTTCCAGCTATACAGTGGATTAGCCTTTCTCAAAAACCTAGGAAATAGGGAATAAAAAAAGAGTTAAAAATTCAAAATGAGCAATGACATTTTGAATTTTTTAACCCCAGCATTTGCAATTCTCAAATGCCCAATTCCCTATTACCAATTCTCAATTTCCTACTTCATTTTTACCTGACGTGCCATTTCCCGGAAATTGTTCATGCTAGGGCCAGGGCTGCGACGAGTTGCAGTTGGTATCGGCATTAAATTATTAGGAGCAAAAGTCCGAATCGGTTCAGCTTGACTCGGCACTTTTCCGTTAGTTGCAGCAGCCGGTACCTTGGCGGGTTCGGAAGTCTTAGCAGGAACGCTAGCGACTGGTTCCTTTTCTTTCTTAGACTTTTTCTCTACCTTAGCCTTCTTAGCCGGTTCAGACTTGCCTGACTTAACAGCCTCAACTTTTGCAGGTACGGCCGCAACAGCATCCCCTACCTTCGCAACAGTATCCCCTACCTTCGCAACAGCATCCTCTACCTTCGCAACAGCAGCCTCTACCTTCGTAGGTGCAGCCTCTACCTTCGCAGGTGCAGCCTTAGCGGGTTCCTTCGCAGGTGCAACCTTAGCGGGTTCCTTCGCCGAAGATTCACCTAAATCCATGAAATATTCAGACTTTTTCAAGCCCAACAGTCCGGCAAAAAAGCCGAAAATACCGCCGAAGAAATTTTTGATAAAACCAAACATTAGACTTACTCCTTTTGTTCTTTTAGAGAAATTTGTACAAGTTTGTCAACAAAGTTAGAATACGAGGTAAGGCAATTTTTGTCTACATTTCTTAATCAATATTAACATTGTTTGATTAAAAATGTAGAGCTTCTAGTAATTTTTACTCAGTAATGCCAGTCTTAACTTTGCACTTATTCACGATTATCTCAGAATTTATGACTTATTTCCTAATTTGCCCGAGATACCTCGATCCGATTCGCGATCTGTCCCACTAGGGGTCAAACTCCCTAAGGCAGTGATTTATGCTGTAATCGGCAAGCAATTTTTCCGCAAAATGAACAGTTCGCTCGATCGCAATCCCGTCATCCTGATCCACGGAATCTGGGACACAAAGGCTATTTTCAGCAAAATGTCCGCCCGCCTCACCCAACTCGGATGGTGCGTCCACAGCCTCAACCTCACCCCCAACGACGGCAGCCTCGGCCTCGACTCCCTAGCCAAGCAACTCGCAGACTACATTTCTGAAACCTTCGATCCAAAACAGTCTTTAGACATAGTAGGCTACAGCATGGGCGGCATCGTCAGCCGCTACTACGTCCAGAGACTCGGAGGCATTAACCGAGTCCAGCGTTTCATCACCATATCTTCCCCCCACAAAGGAACCCTCACAGCCTATTCCCTACCCCTACCAGGATACCTGGATATGCGACCCAATAGCGACTTGCTGCGCGATTTAAATCAAGATGTAACCGTACTCAAACGCATAAATTTTACATCAATGTGGACACCATTTGACATCATGATTTTACCGTCAAACAGTTCCCAAATGCCAGTAGGTAAAGAAGTCAAACTAAACGTCATGCTGCACCGCCAAATGGTGACAGAACCCCAAAGTATTAACGCATTAGTTGAAGAACTAAAAGCACCTATTAAAAATAAAGTTCCCACTTAAAAATGAATAGCAATTTCAGCCGCAACCCAGTCTTGCTAATTCACGGAATCTTTAGAAGATCGGGAATTTTCCACAAAATGTCTGCCTACCTCAGAGATTTAGGTTGGTCAGTCTACACCCTCGATCTCTCGCCCCACTGGGGCAACGCCAGCATCGACGAATTAGCCAAACAAATGGCAGATTATATAGACAAAAACTTCGAGCCACAACAGCCTTTAGATATAGTAGGATTGAGTATGGGCGGTTTAGTAACTCGCTATTACTTGCAAAGGTTAGGCGGAATTAACCGAGTCCAGCGCTTTATTGCCATATCTTCCCCTCACAGCGGTACTTGGACGGCTTGGGTTCTTTGGGGAAAAGGCTGCATCCAAATGCGTCCGCGCAGTGCTTTTCTGAAAGATTTAAATCGAGATGCTGCCTTGTTGGAAAAGCTGAATTTTACTTCGATTTGGACAGATTGGGATTTCATCATCGTCCCTGCTTCTAGTTCCCAAATATCAGCAGCAAAAGAAGTAAAATTGTCCGTGTTCGCCCATGCTATGATGGCGAGGCATTCCACCAGTTTAAAAGCGGTCGCTGAAGCACTTTCAGAACCCTTGAAAAATTCTTATTAACTTGTGGCGACTATCATTTGTACGGTGCGTCAGCATACAGATGCTCAATGACACACCAAATAACTCTCTGCGGACGCACCCTACTAGCTGTCAACTGTCAACTGTCAACTGTCAACTGTCAACTGTATCGCCGACTTCAGCGTATTCGCTGCGGCCAAAAATTGCTTCAGCTTCGCAGTAATACTTGAACTCCAGTATATTGTGGAAAGGGTCTTCTAAGAAGAAAGTGCGGTGTTCTGTGGGCAAACCGATAAATCGCCTTCTCGGTTCTTGATAGAAATTCAATTTGTTTTGCTGGGCTTTTTCTAACAGCCCTTCCCAGTCAGCCTCGTTCGTAAAAATTAACCCAAAATGCCGGGGATAGATGCCTCGCTGAGGGGTCAAAGGTTCGTGGCTGAGGTGGGCGACTATTTGATGGCCGCACAGCCCCATAATTGCAGAATTCGGCGATTCGCGACCGAGTTCGCAGCCGAGCCCGTCTACGTAAAAGGCTTTGGTTTGGGCAATATCGGTCACGGGGAAGGCAAGATGAAATAAGACTTTGCTCATGGAGGTACTAAATGCAGAATTCAGAATTGTTCTTTAATTATTTATCTTGGTCTAATCCTTGGTTGGTGGCGATCGCCCTGAATACATTTTTACTCGCGATCGCCACACTTGCTCCTAAAAAATTGCTTACTCCGGCTGGACAACTCCACGGTTGGCTGCTGGGTGTCATCATCTGGGGCAGTTTGGGATGGCAAGGCTATGCTGTGGTCATGTTCTACTTTCTTGTCGGATCTGGAGTTACCCGCATTGGCAAAGCCCAAAAAGAAGCTGAAGGCATAGCTGAAAAGCGATCGGGTACGCGCGGCCCGGAAAATGTCTGGGGTTCGGCTTTAACCGCTGCTACTTGTGCTGTGGGAGTTTTGGCTTTATCTATTTTAGGAGACACAGGCGGTATTTTAGGAGACACAGGCAATTTTTTAGGAGACACAGGCAAGATGCCTGTGTCACAAGATCTGATTTCCCTGTTATTGCTGGGTTATGCGGCGAGTTTCTGCACCAAACTTTCTGATACCTGCGCCAGCGAAATCGGCAAAGCTTACGGGAAGCATACGTTTTTGATTACTACCTTGCAGCCTGTACCTAGGGGTACGGAAGGGGCGGTAAGTTTGGAAGGAACGATCGCGGGTATTGTCGGATCGATTCTGATGGCGCTTGTTAGCTGGGCTGTGGGTTTAATTGACTTGACAGGAATTCTGGTTTGTGTTATTGCAGCTTTTATTGCTACGAATATCGAGAGCGTGATTGGCGCGACGGTGCAATCAAAGCTTGAGTGGCTGACGAATGAGGTAGTGAATTTTTTTAATACGCTCATCGGAGCGATCGCTGCGATCGTCTTAGCCTCTGTCTGGAAAGCTTTTTTTGCTTAGTCAGTTCTGGATGTAATCGCCACTCAAGAAACCGGGTTTTTTACCACAATTCAAGGCATTAATGCAATGTTTTCGGAAAAAAACCGGTTTCTGCGCCCAGCACAATTAGTAATTAATCATTACCCATTAGTTTCAAGCAACTGACAACTGACAACTGACAACTGACTAACCACATTAATCGTCGTCTTGTGGCCCAAAAACCATTTGTACAATCATCGTTGGTTCGCCCCGTTTGTGATAGCGATCGGCCCAATTACGAATAATTTCATCTAATTCCTCAACAGCTTGGTCGAGCCGTTCCGGCGGAATATCTAAAGTTTCCATAACTCGCATCACCTTGGGTTGTTTTTCCGCCCAATCCTGCATCAGCCGGAAATATCTAGCCGTATCCTCCACCATAATAAATGTCCGCTCTTCCTGCTCTGCCGGAGAGTAAGTAGCGCGGGTGAGGGCATAAAAAGGCATTCCCCAAGGAGAATCAATGCGAGTCACTGTTCCCGAATAGATCAAGCGGCGCTTGATGTGTTCTGCTAGAGCTTCGCTCAAAGGCATTCGCCTTTCTGGAGACATATCATCTTGCGATCGCCTGTGCAGAAACTCGATCAACTCCATAAACTGAAAAGAATTGATCAGTTGAGCATCAGGTGGATTAGCAGGAACCTTGCCTTCGAGATATTTTTTTTCATCCGCAGTCAAACTGTTGCCCGGAATCCGAGGGCGTCCCGGAACCCAAGCATACTGTTCCAGCCAGACATAAGGAAACTGAATCAAATATCTAGGTTCTTGGGAACCCAACATTTTCAGCAATTTTCCCTTAGTCAGAGCTTCCCGGACTTCCTCGACGATCACTTTCACCCGTTTAGGCTCAATGTGATGCAAGTGTCCGGTCATCCGCAGGTTGTTATCCTGCTCCATATAGGTCATATAAATGGCACACTTAGCCGCCGTTGCGGCCGCGTCTAGAAACGCCCCGTGCCTGTGCCCACTGGTTCTCATGGCGCTAAACGCCAGATATAGCATGATCTGATCCATTGCACTGGGGCTCAGGCTTTTGACCAAATCTAAAGAGTCATTTTTCATCACAATCTCCGAAATAGTAAAACTTGGAGGCATCTTTTCATCCTCCATTAATAAAATATTGCGAGACCGCCGAATCAAGCATAGCCGACTGTCGCCGGAAATCTTGGCAGCTACCCTAATATTCAGGCGAGTTCATTTCCCTGAGATAACAGGGGCATTGACTTAAAGGCGATCGACACCGAATAAATGGTTCTTATTGGCCAATTTAAGTCAAGTGCTGCACCCTCTGCACTCAGGGTGTACTTATATATAAGTTAGTTATCGCACGTTAATTATAGTGCAGCCGTTGAAAATTCAACCCCACCTGCGGGGGGAAAAGGTAAAGAACTATTGCGATCGGAGGAATTTGAGGTGGCTCCGAGAGGGGGGAGATTGACACTCAAGCGGGCTGAAGCCACTGAGATTCTGCTGACAGAATAACCTTAGTTATCACTAAAGCCTGATTCTCGCTACGGTAGCCAAACACCGTCTACCCAGTCGGTCAAGTTTTACACCTAACTTACTGGCTACTTTTCTTAGAATATTAGCGGCACCGTGAAGATCCGCGTTAACTAAACTTCCGTCCGCAGAACAATACAATCCACGCTTAATTCGCCTTCCAGACGCTTTCCACCCAAGCGGTTTTTCACCGTACTTGGGTAGGGAGTCTCCATCAAGAAAGCTAGCTTTGGAACTGTACGCTTCTTCTGTTTCGGTGAACTGAATACCGTGCAAATCACAAAGTTGATTTAAACGCTCTTTCAATTTGCCCAAAGGCATCTGAACAAATTTCTGATTATTCAGACTGCCCATATCAACATTGGATTTAAACCCTTGGTTCCATCCAATTACTAGATTGCCAATACCGTGCTTCAAGCAATAATCGACGATTAACTTTGCAGCTTTATTGACACCATCGCGCATCCGATGATTGCGCTTACGAGTTACGCGGTCTAACCAGCTATCCCAATAACCTGTGGGCTTCCCTTCTTTCCTGGTCGCTATTTTTTTGTTCCAAAGCTGATTCATCGCCTTCATAACGCGAGCGTCGAGCAAGAAAGAATTTCCCAACGTGTCAACACCAGCAGCTAAATTGTCGGCAGTTCCCAAATCGATTGATAATGCTTGACTGGGATCTAAATTATGCTGCTGGCATTCTACCTCGTAAGACACTTCCAAATAGAAAGCACCGTTTTTCGGGAGAATCGTGAACTCTTTAACCTTTGCACAGTCAATATTTGATGGCATCGGCAGAAAGAATTCAGAAATCCCAAACCATCGCCGCACTGTTAAACCCAGGGAAAATCGCAATTGATTACCGACAAGGGCTGGCTTTAGTCCTCCCGAATTGGGGTAAGCTACTTTAAATAGTTTAGGCCCCGTTAGATAGTTCGGCGGTTTAGGTTTAAAGTGTAAATTACCTTGAAGATATAATTTTCTCAATTCCTTGAAGCTTTTAAATGCCTCCGCCACCGACATCAGAGTTTGCTGCATGGGTGTTGAAGGCAGTGACTTAGCAACCATCGATTTAGAAATTGACGGTTCAAAAGATAAGTCGAATTTTCCTGTTAGCAGTTTTCCCGTTTTAAAAAATGTCTGACGAGCGAAATAAACAGCGCTATTGTATAGCTTGCCCGATTGCCGACAGAGATACTGCAACACTGCTTCAACTTCTTTGGTGGGAGCCAGCAATACCTGTTGTACTCCCATTGCTTTTTTGATTTTAGCCACCCCTTTTTCCTAAAAAATTAATTGATTTATTTAGTTTAGAGGAATATTGTGGACAAGTCAAGTTACGACAACACAATTTTATTTAGTAGTGAAGTCGTTAAGAAATATATAGAATATCCACACCATTGTGCTAACTAAGAAAGACACGGGGACTGAAGTCCCCCGCGTCGCTTTCCTCTCAGGACTAAAGTCGCTGAGTTTCCCGCTTCCCGTATTATTTTTATGAGAGCGTTTTCAATAAAAAACCGCCACCTACTAGAATTTATCTCTAAGTAGATGGCAGGTTGCAGTTTATATTGTGACATTTATTGCGAAAAAAATCTCCTACGGAGTATCAATAAAAAGTGCAGTTGCCTGATCAACCTGACCAACTATAAATCCCAGAAAATCAGATCGACAGGGGCGATGTCAAACCAGCCTCGAAATAAGAAATAAGTCTGTTGCGGAACGAGCTTTCTGGCAATGCGATTAAAATTCTTGTTGTAGCTGAGTGTCAGCGCTGGGCCCCATAAAATCGTACCGTCCGCTGCCTCTGCGGGGAGCGCGATCTCCTCTTTGTTGAGTTTGCGCTGACAACATATATTGAGCGGTGGAAGTTTCTAGCTGTTCGACTGGGGATTCTATGGATAGAGCGCAGGTAGCACTCAAGCTAAGGCCCAACAGACTGAGTAAAGCAATTGCAGTGTAGTTTTTCATGGGTAGTATCCGTGGAGCGTGTCTATTTAGAGATACGGACTTTCCCCTTGCTAATCAGGATTGATTTCCCTGAAATTGCCAGACTATCCCAAAAACATGATGCGAGAATTATTTAACTTGTCAAATTGTGTCACCCACAATAAATTTTAGTTGCCTACATTGATAGGTAAAATGTATCTCCAGCCTGGAACAGACAAAACCGCCAAATATCGCAAGAGTAAATCCCTTGATAGATGGCGGTTGCAGCTCGATCTGCTATTATTTTTAACACACAAAAAATATCCTAATAACTGTCAACAAGAAGTGTAGTTGCCAGATGAACATGACCAACTAGAATCCCAGAAAATCAGAGCGACACGGGCGGGCGAAACCCACTCATTTGCAGAACTTCCTTTCGTCCTATGCCATTAAAATGCTGGTATTTGACATACTCCCAATTTTTTGGTAAATATCTGTCTGAGCAAACTCTCTGCGTCCGCTGCCTCTTTCGGGAGAACGATCGCCTTTTTGTGATTGAGTTGGCGCTAAAACAATATAATGAGCGATGGTAATTTCGAGCAGTTGGATTAGAGATTCAAAAGCTCTCTGGGCGCTGGCACTAAAGGTAATGCCCAACAGGCTCAGTAAAGCAATTGCAGTGTAGGTGTGCATGGGTAGTATCCGTGTCAGTGTCTATAACCTGATACAGACTTCCCCCCATCCGTCAGGATAAATTTCTGGCAATTTTCGGAACTTTGCAAAAAACCTCACCCCTTCTATGCTACTCCTGTCGCCAGTAGCCAAGCACCAGAAAAATTCAGCCTGCCCCATACCGTCAGAGGCTTTTCGGTTTCGCAACTCTCTAAAAATCTGTCGGTTTCCCAGTCCAAAGTCACGAGTTGCCAAGTTTGATCGGCTAAGGATGCGGGACTTGTCAGCCTCAGTGTCCAGTCTTGTGGGCCCAGACGGCGGAAAATTCCCGAAAATTCGCTCTCGGTATTTGCTGTTTTACTGGGCGGATTTACGTATAAACCGGGTTCAAATACAGAACTTTCCTTGAGAAACGGGGTTTCTCCATAGTTTTTGACTGACAAAGGACATTCGCCGCTGGCGGGATATGCTTGAGGTCGATCGAGATAATAGCGTTGCCAATCGAGCCAGTCCGATCGCTCCCGTGTCAAATTAAATAAAGGAACAACCGCCGCCCTAGCCGAAGCATCTTGCAGCAAAGCCTCCTGCAACACCCTAACTGACAAATCCCGCGGCTGACATCCAGCTTCGGCGCACAAAGCCGCCGCCATCCCCGCAGCCTGTCCGATATTCATCACTAAAGGTTGCAAGCGAGTTGCACCGTTGGCGATGTGAGACACGGAAATATTTTTTTCGCAGACTAGCAATCCGTCTGTACTCGCAGGAATTAGCGCACTGTAAGGAATTGTAAAGGTCGTTCCAGTCCAGCGGCCGCCCCAGCGGATAGATTTTGGCTGCAAGGGAATGTCACCACTGGGATAATGATGGTCATTGGCATAGTTGCCGATCGCAATTGTCTCGCAAATTCCCTCACAATCGATCGGCAATTTCGCAACTCTGCCGCCGACAATCGGCAAAATATCTTGTTCTCTGACTGTACTTATTCCTCGCAAACGGCGGCTTTCTCGGTAGTAAGGATGTAAGGCGAAGGAAGGAAGAATGGGAGAATTTTGTTGATGTTCGCTCTGGGAAATGGGGAAAATGTTTTGTGCTAAACCGTAGCGGCGGCCGAGTTGCATTTGAATGCAGCGGGCGAAACTTTGGCTGTGCCAGAGACTTTCTTGGAGGAATTCTTGTCGAGATGTTTCAGATCCAATTAGTCGATCGACTCCTTCACCATAATCATTACCACGAATCGGCCAATTAATCATCAACAATCCCCCCGGCAGTCGGCCGTAATTGAGAAATTGTTCAGGAGTGTAATCTTTCCAAGCATCGGAAAATCGATCGGGATTGTCAACAGGCGGCGCGGGAATTTCTGGCCGGGCCACACCAGCCCCAAAATCCTGCATAATTGCCACCCAAGTCGGAGCTTGCACCGAATAACGCTTTGTGAGAACATTAGAGGCGATCGGCGCGCTGGGTTCTCCCCACTCAGCTTGGAATTCCCAACCCCAGCGGTGTCCAACCTCCCCTAAAGCCAGCAAATCTCCCAATTCCGTTGCATCCAAAGTGATTTTCGCCGAAACCGTAAAATCTGCAAACCGAACTCCAGAAATGCGATCGCCTTCCCATAGCACATCTTGAGCTATTTGTCCAGAAATCCACTGCAAGTTCGGTAAACACTTAACCCAATCAGCAAAAATTTTCGCACCGATGCGGGGATCGTAAGTAAAAAAACTGACCCAGCCCCAATCCAAACCTCCCGGCTGTCGCTGCTGAAGTTCCCGTAGAAACGCGCCCCACAAACCAGTTTGAAAAGCTGCTAATTCATTGCCGTCCGGGGCAGAAACACCAGCCGAAGTCAGCATTCCTCCCAGCCAGGGGAATTCGCTCACCAAAATAGTTTTGGCACCGCGGCGGGCTGCTTGCACGGCGGCTGCTGTACCACCGGTGCCGCCACCGACTACCAAAACATCTGCTTTTAAGGTTGGGGACATGGGGAATAGGATTTTAGATTTTAGATTTTAGATTTTAGATTGCCAAAGACTCCTTCAGGTAATACAGGATAGATGTTAGGCATGGGCGTTAGCAAACATATTTTAAGATTGCCTATTTCTCCTCTTCCCTCGAACCTGGGAATCTGTGTCCTCTGTGTCCTCTGTGTCCTCTGCGGTTCATAAAAAAAATTAGTTGTGGGAGACAGATAAAATTAAAAAGCATCGGAAAGTAGGGAACTCGCACAATAAAGTCCTGCGTCATGTAATTTCCCCGACTATTCACTAATCACCAAGCAATTGAAAATGGAAAAAGGTTTTATTTTGTGGTTCACCGGGCTGAGTGGTTCCGGTAAAACAACTATCAGCAAAGCTCTCGAACCCGAATTGAAGGCTCTAGGCTGCAAAGTTGAAATCTTGGATGGAGATGTCGTTCGCACCAACTTGTCAAAAGGTTTGGGATTTAGCAAGGAAGACCGAGATACTAATATTCGGCGGATTGGATTTGTCGCGAACCTGTTGAGCCGCAATGGAATTGTGGCAATTACGGCAGCGATTAGCCCCTACAGAGCCATTCGTGATGAAATTAGGGCGATCGAGCCAAATTTTGTTGAGGTGTATGTCAAAGCGCCTTTAGAAGTGTGCGAAGCCCGTGATGTCAAGGGGCTGTACGCTAAGGCCAGAGCAGGAGAAATTAAGGGCTTTACGGGCATTGACGATGCTTATGAAGAACCCCTGAATCCTGAGATCATTTGTTACACAGAGCCGGAAAGTATCGAAGACTGTGTTAAACAAATTCTGAGCAAGTTAGAAGAGTTGGGTTACATTTGAGATTGGCGGGGTAGGAACAGGATAGGGGCAAACAGCGATGGTGGTGAAAAGTTCTTCGCGCGGGGTGCAACTTGATAAAAAATCTCAGCCTTCGGCCTCCTTCGCGGACAGGGAAAGGAGAGAAGTTCTCCCCTATCTTCGCAGGAAAGGGTCTGAGGGAGACGTTTTGAGCAAAAGTGGCAAGCTGGGTTATCGGGCAAGTAATGCTGTCAAAAATTTAATTTTCCAAAGTTTAACCGTGTCAGTGCTGGCGGCGGCTGTGGGCTCATCTCCGGCGGCGGCCCAGTTTTTGCCTCCTCCTCCTCCTCCTGCTTCGGGTTCTCCCCTTCCTGTACCGGTACCCGCAGCGCCGGGATTTTCGACATCTCCGGCAAATGCGCCTTCAAGTATACGATCGGAAGTTTACACTTTGGGCGCGGGCGATCGCATTCAAATGGACATCTTCAACGTCCCAGAATACAGCGGCCCCAACGGTCAACACCAAATACAAGCCGACGGTTCCCTGAGTTTGCCGTTAATTGGCAGCCTGGGAGTGGCTGGGATGACCTTAGAACAAGCTTCTAATGCTGTGAAAGATCGATACGGCAAATACCTCAAACGTCCTTGGATTACTCTCAAACTGCTAGCTGCGCGGCCTTTGCAAATTGCGATCGCGGGCGAAATCAATCGCCCCGGAGCCTATACAATATCCTCAGCAGCAGGCCCCGGAGGCACATCAGAGCAAATCGGGACTCAAATGCCCACGATATCGCGAGCTCTGCGACTGGCGGGCGGCATTACCCAGTCAGCAGACGTGCGGCAAATCAAAATCCGCCGCCCCCAGCGCAACGCACCGGAACAAATTATTAGTGTGGATTTGTGGGAATTATTGCAAAACGGCGATTTGCGCGCCGATATGACTTTGCGCGACGGCGATACGATATTTATTCCCACTGTCACTAGCCTCAACCGCCAAGAAGCACCGACTTTAGCAGTAGCTAACATTACCGGCCAAAGCACTCAACCAATTAATATTGCTGTGGTGGGCGAAGTAACTCGCCCCGGTACTTATACTTTGGCAAAAGAGGTGCAAACTAGGGTACAAGAGAATGAAATGGGTGCAGATTCTGGTTTGTTTGCCGCTCAGGAAACTCCCGGCGGGGAAACAGTTTTGCAGCAAACTGTAACTAGGGCTATTAAAATGGCGGGCGGCATTACGCCGGTAGCTGATATCAGACAAATACAAGTTCGTCGCCTGACGCGGGCGGGTACGGAACAAATTATTAATGTGAATTTGTGGCAACTTTTGGAAGCGGGAGATGTATCGCAAGATTTAGCGCTGCAACAGGGAGATACGGTAATTGTTCCCAAAGCCGAAAATCTCAATACACTCGAAGGTGCACAAGTTGCTAATTCTAATTTTTCACCGGATACGATTAAGGTGAGCATTGTGGGAGAAGTCGTGAAACCTGGAGCATTTGCGGTGCTTCCCAACACTTCTTTAAATCAAGCACTGGTAGCAGCGGGAGGGTTTAATAAATCGCGGGCAGAAATGGATTCGGTGGATTTAATTCGCCTCAATCCTAACGGCACTGTTTCACGCCTAACTGTTAAGGTTAATTTTTCGGCAACCGCCAATGAGGAAACTAATCCCAAATTGCAAAATAATGATGTAATTATGGTAAGGCGATCGGGCCGCGCTGCATTCTCGGATAATGTAGGCGGGACTCTCGCTCCTTTCAGCCCGCTATTGGGAATATTCCGATTGTTTAACATTTTTCGGTGATTTGAATAGACTAGCGCTAAGACCTCAGAAACCCGGTTTCTACAAAAAATTTCGGTTTGGTAACGATATATGTAGAAATCAACCAGGTTGATGAAACCACGCCGTACAGACGTTTAAAATGATCAGTTGTAGTAAAAAAAATGAAACCAGATAAAAATTCTCAGTTAGCACTGTTTAATCACAATAAAAAAGCAGCAAAAACGCCAAAAATATCTTCTGTACTTGATCAAGATGATATTTTTTTATACCGGGAACAAAGAGAGGCAGAACCCCTAGGTTTTTGGGAAGTTAGCCGCAGTCGATCGCTCTTAGTGATCGCCGTCGCAGCTGCAGTGACTACCGGGGTTTTTGCCTGGACGCTTAATCAAAAAAGCGAGTACGAAGGACGCTTTCAATTATTAGTAGAACCCGCAGTTACGCAAAACAGTTTAGCAAAAATCTACTCCGGCGAACTAAAACTGCAACCAGGGAATCCCGCGACGCCAGAAAGTCCAGCTTTTGACTACGAATCGCAAATTCAAGTTTTGAAAAGCCCGCAAGTAATGTCGCCGATTATTAAACAGTTGCGGGCTAAATACCCAGAAATAAATTACAACTACCTGTTGAACCAAAAAGCCGATAATTTGCCGTTTGATCAGGAAACCAAGCTGTCAATTAATCGGTTCAAGAATACCAAAATTATCGAAGTTAGATATCGGGATTATGATCCGAAAAAAATTCAGTTTGTTTTGGAAAAAGTTGCACTAGGCTACCGCAACTACAGCGTGCAAGATACCAGAACTCAAATTAGTCAGAGTCTGGATTTTGTGAAATCGCAAATTCCCAACCAGCAAAAGCGCCAACAAGCTCTGCAAAACGAAATTCAAAAATTGCGGCAGCAGTACAATTTCATCGATCCGCAAATTCAAACCCAACAACTCGCACAACAAATCACTCAACTTCAATCGCAACGATTGGACGCTCAAACGCAACTAAATCAGCAGAATTTTCTCTACTCTAACCTGCAAAACCAGCTAGGATTGAACCAAAAACAAGCGCTGATGGCTTCGGCTCTAAGTCAAGCACCTCGCTATCAAGGAATGCTGACTCAATTGCAGCAACTAGAAGGGCAAATTGCGATTAATTCGGCTACGTTTACCGATCAAACTCCGCAAATGCAATTGTTGCGAGAACAGCAGAAAAACCTGATTCCTTTGTTGAAAAAAGAAGCTGAACAGGTTTTAGGAACGGATTTAGGTAAGGTGAATTCCCAAGTGCTGGCTTTTCAAGATCCGGTGCGGATTAAGTTAATCGAAAAGTTTATTGATACCGCTAATTCTATTCAGGTGCTGGGAGTGCGGAATCAAGTTTTGGAACAAGCTACTAAGCAGTTGAATCAATACTCTCAAGGATTCCCGGTGATTTTGCGGCGCTATGGAGATTTGCAGCGGGAGTCGGAGTTGACGAATAATACACTGAATAGTTTGTTGGCAAAACAGCAAACTTTGCAGCTTGAAGCTGTGGGTAAAAAAGAGGTGGCTTGGGAAGTTATTGCTAAGCCGGAAATTCCGCGCTACAAAAATGGCGAGTTGATGGCTGTTGCTCCGATTATGCCTTTGAATTTGGCTTTGGGGGGATTAGTTGGTCTAGTTTTCGGTATGTTGGCGGCGCAGTTGGCGGAACGGTTTAATAATAAAACTGTATTCCAGACTCCAGAGGATGTCAAACATTCGATTCGCCTGCCTTTGTTGGGGGTAATTCCTGCTAGTGATAAAATTTTGAGACTTCCGCCTGCGGAGACAACTACGATTGATGTGGGAAGTTCGCCGGTACCGACGGATGCTTTTCAAGAAGCTTTTCGATCGCTCAATGCTAATATTCGGTTGCTAAACGTTGATACTCCGATCAATTCTTGTGTAATTACGTCTTGTCAAGTGGCTGATGGTAAGTCTACTGTGGCAGTAAATCTGGCGCGGGCGGCGGCTGCAATGGGCCAGCAAGTGCTGTTGGTGGATGCGGATTTACGCAGGCCACAGGTGCACGAAATGCTCGGTTTGCCCAACTGGCAAGGCTTGCACAATGTGATTGCTGAGGATTTGGATGTGCAAGAGGTGATTTTGCGATCGCCCCGCGATGAAAACCTGTTTGTGTTAACATCAGGCCCGGTTCCTCCCGATCCGACAAAGGTGCTTTCTTCCCGAAAAATGCAGCATTTAATGGCTGCTTTGGCAAGTCATTTTGACTTGGTTATTTACGATACTGCACCGCTTTTGGGTTTGGCGGATGCGAATTTGTTGGCGGCTCATACTAACGGATTGATGCTGGTGGTGGGGCTGAATCAAACTGAGCGGGAGGCGCTGTTGTTGGCTTTTGAGGATTTGAAAATGGCGGGGATTCCGCTGTTGGGAATGGTAGCGAATAATGATAAGGGCAGCAGGTATTACTATCAGTCTTACGTGCAGAATTACATTGAGGAAAAGTCGGTTTAGGAGATAGGACGTACGGTTGAAACCGCGTCTACACACACGAAGCAGACGGCGGTTGAAACCGCGTCTACACACCGAAGCAGACGGCGGTTGAAACCGCGTCTACACACACGAAGTCCGCCTCCGCGGACTGAATAAAATAACGTAATAACTGGTTCCCAGGCTAAGAGCGAAAGGAATCGAGATTCTTATGCTCTGCCTCGCTTAGGAAAATGGAAATCGAGGCAGAGCCTCCGGATCTGCGTTACTTTCGCTCTTGGCCTGGTAACGAGTAATAGATGATCAAGGTTCGATCGCCATTCTGCAAAGGTATTCGATCGCAAACATAAACTTTAAAAACAAAATTTCTTAAGATTTGTGATTAATACCTTGCACTATAATGAAAAGTTGAGAGATTTAAACACATCCCGGCACTTACAAGTTAGCAAAACCTAAAAGTATGGCTGGTAAATCCAAATTTTGCAATACATCAATACGACTCCCTATGCTAGCTTAAAAACTAGAATAGAGTTTTGTATTTTTTGAAATGGAGATGAAACAATGGCTATTGCTACTATCAACCCGGCAACGGGAGAAACGCTGAAAACTTTCGAGCCGATCGCCGATGAGGCCATTGAAGCTAAGCTGGAATTAGCACAGCAAGCTTTTAACAAGTACCGCTACCTGCCGTTTGAGCAGCGATCAATCTGGATGCAGAAAGCTGCGGATATCTTGGAGCGCGATCGCGAAATTTACGCCGAAATGATGACGCTGGAAATGGGTAAAACGCTCAAATCGGCGATCGGCGAAATAGAAAAATGCGCCTTAGTTTGCCGCTACTACGCCAAAAATGCCGCTCAATTTATGGCAGACGTACCCGCAACCACCGACGCTAGCAGCAGCTTTGTCCGTTACCAACCGCTGGGGGCTATTTTAGCCGTCATGCCCTGGAATTTCCCATTTTGGCAAGTTTTTCGGTTTGCCGCACCGGCGCTGATGGCCGGCAATGTCGGCTTGCTCAAACACGCTTCCAACGTGCCGCAGTGCGCCTTAAAAATCGAGGAAATTTTCGCGGAAGCTGGCTTTCCCGAAGGAGTTTTTCAAACTTTGTTAGTGGGAGCCGACAAAGTAGCTAAGATAGTTGCGGATGATCGCATCAAAGCAGCAACTCTCACCGGTAGCGAACCAGCGGGGGAAAGTTTGGCTGCAAATGCGGGCAAAAATCTCAAAAAAGTAGTGTTGGAATTGGGAGGAAGCGACCCATTTATTGTAATGTCTAGCGCCGATTTAGAAGCAGCTTTATCAACAGCAGTCACATCGCGGATGCTGAATAACGGCCAATCTTGCATCGCCGCCAAACGCTTTATTTTAGTAGAAGAAATCGCCGACGAATTCATCAAAGGATTTATCGAAAAATTCGAGCAATTAAAAGTAGGAGATCCGATGTTGCCCGAAACCGATATCGGCCCTTTAGCTACCCCAGCAATCCTCAAAGAATTGGACAATCAAGTGCAAACCTGCATCAAATCGGGAGCAAAACTGCTGACAGGCGGCCGGCCATTGTCAGAGAATGCCGGCAATTTCTACTTACCAACTATCCTGTCAGATATTCCTGCGGATGCTGCGGCGCGCCAACAAGAATTTTTCGGCCCGGTAGCCTTAGTATTCCGGGTTGCAAGTATTGATGAGGCGATCGCCCTAGCTAACAGCACATCCTTTGGCTTGGGTGCAGCAGCTTGGACTACAGTAAGAACAGAGAGCGATCGGTTTATTTCCGAACTAGAAGCCGGCGCCGTATTCATTAACGCCTTAGTCAAATCCGACCTCAGACTGCCCTTTGGCGGCATCAAACGCTCCGGTTACGGACGCGAATTGAGCATCCAAGGAATTCACGAATTTGTCAACATCAAAACAGTGTGGGTAAAATAAACAAAATTTGATAAACTGTTCGTCAAAACATAAATTAATCTGCGTCAATCCGCGTTCATCAGCGGTTAAAATTAATTTAGTATTTTGACGAAAAGTTTGTCAAAAATCACCACTACACTTAAATAGGAAAAAAACCGAAATGAACACTGCTGAATTACTCGTAAAATGTTTAGAAAACGAAGGCGTAGAATACGTTTTTGGACTGCCTGGGGAAGAAAATTTAGAAGTTCTAGAAGCCCTAAGAAAATCTTCAATTAAATTTATTACTACTCGCCACGAACAAGGCGCGGCTTTCATGGCAGACGTTTACGGCCGCCTCACCGGCAAAGCCGGCGTTTGCTTATCCACCTTGGGCCCAGGAGCAACTAACTTAATGACAGGAGTTGCTGATGCTAACTTAGACGGCGCTCCTTTAGTAGCAATTACCGGACAAGTCGGCACAGACAGAATGCACATAGAATCGCACCAATATTTAGATTTGGTCGCTATGTTTGCACCAGTTACTAAGTGGAATGCTCAAATTGTTCGCCCCGGTACGACGCCAGAAATTGTCCGCAAAGCCTTTAAAGTTGCTCAAAGCGAAAAGCCGGGAGCAGTTCACATTGACTTGCCAGAAAACATCGCAGCAATGCCTGTGGAAGGAAATCCGCTCACTAAAGACAACCGCGAAAAAACTTTTGGCGCTTACCAAAGTTTGAATAAAGCCGCTGTGGCAATTTCTAAGGCAAAAAGTCCTCTGCTTTTAGTGGGAAACGGTACGATTCGCGCTAACGCCAGCGATGCTTTGACAGAATTTGCTACTCGATTAAATATTCCGGTAGCTAATACTTTTATGGGCAAAGGTGTAATTCCTTATACTCATCCTTTGGCACTTTGGACGACGGGATTGCAAAAACGGGATTACATTAGCTGTGCTTTTGAAGAAACGGATTTAGTGATTGCTGTTGGCTATGATTTGATTGAATATTCCCCGAAAAAGTGGAATCCTGATGGCAAAATTCCGATTATTCACGTGGGAGCTCTGCCAGCAGAAGTTGACAGCAGTTATATTCCGATTGTAGAAGTTGTGGGGGATATTTCTGATTCGCTGAATGAAATTTTGCAGCGTGCCGATCGCATGGAGAAAGTAGACCCTTTTGCGAAGCAATTGCGGGCGGATATTCGCGCTGGGTACGAACAATATGCAAACGATGATGGTTTCCCGATTAAGCCACAAAAAATCATTTACGATTTGCGGCAAGTTATGGGCCCGGAAGATATTGTGATATCTGATGTGGGTGCTCACAAAATGTGGATCGCGCGGCACTATCATTGCGATCGCCCGAATACCTGTTTAATCTCCAACGGATTTGCGGCGATGGGCATTGCTATTCCGGGCGCGGTGGCTGCAAAACTCGTTTATCCCGATCGCAAGGTAGTAGCAGCAACGGGCGACGGCGGTTTTATGATGAACTGTCAAGAGTTAGAAACTGCGTTGCGCGTCGGTACTAATTTTGTTACTCTCATCTTTAATGACGGCGGCTACGGGTTAATTGAATGGAAGCAGGAAGATCATTTTGGTCATTCAGATTTCATCAAATTTGGCAATCCCGACTTTGTGAAATTTGCCGAAAGTATGGGTTTAAAAGGCTATCGTGTGGAATCCGCCACCGATTTTATTCCTATTCTGAAGGAAGCGCTGGCTCAAGATGTCCCCTGCGTGATTGACTGCCCGGTAGACTATCGGGAAAATGCTCGTTTCAGTCAATTATCTGACGATATGAGCTGCAATATATAAGTTAGGAAACTGGCATTTTTGTGTTCGCCTAAATCAACATAGTTCAGTTACCTGAAATCCTCTGTATTTCAGGTAAAGGACACTCTTCGACAATTAATTGAGAACCGCTATAGCGTCTGCTCTTTATTTAAATTAGTTGTCTTTGTCCTTCCCTAAAAACAACAAGATTAAAGCATCATCATATCACTAATTGAAAAAATATTGCCAAGAAAACAAGTCTATGGTATACTAGAAGATTGTGAATATTAATCAAAAGTAAAGTAACAAGCCGGGAGAAATCGAAATGACACAGCAAACCCTGCACGGAACCAGCCGCAAAAGAAAAAGAACATCCGGTTTTCGCGCCAGAATGCGCACCGCCACCGGTCGATTGGTAATCAAAGCCCGTCGCAGCAAAGGTCGCCACCGCCTCGCAGTCTAGCACTGCACTGTTGGTTGAAAAGCCCGATCGCACGCAGCCGCCATGTTGCCTCCTACAAACCGACTCAAGCACCGCAAAGACTTCAGCGCCGTCTACCGCAAGGGAATGCGCCGCAACTCCGCTCATTTCAGCTTAAGAGCTCTGCGTAAACCCAAAAGCGTCGAAATCAGCAAACCGACAGCCGAGAAATCGTTGCAGCCGACTCGCACAGGCATTTCTATCAGCCTGAAAGTCAGCAAGCGCGCTGTAGTCCGCAACCGGATTAAGCGCCAGATTCGCGCTGCTTTGCGACAGCTATTGCCCCGATTAAAATTCGGGTGGGATTTAGTAATTGTCGTGCGTCCGATCGCACAAGAGTGCAATTATGCAGAAATTCTGCAAGAATTAGAGCAGTTGTTGGTAGAAGCCGAGGTACTAGATGGGAATTCGAGAGGAAGTATATTATGAAGGCGGCCCCGCGCCGGGAGACTTGATTATCAACTTACTCCTGGGGCTGACTGTCGTGGGAATCCCCCTCGCAGTAGGAGCAATTGTCCGGGCTCTGTGGCTGCGCTACCGGATCACCAGTCGCCGAGTGTCCGTAACTAGCGGTTGGATGGGGCGCGATCGCACAGATGTTATCTACTCCGATATAGTCAAAATGGTCACAGTACCTCGCGGTTTCGGGAGTTACGGAGACATGGTGCTGACAATGAAAAATGGCGGCCGCTTAGAACTCAGAGCGATGCCGAAATTTCGAGCCATGTATGACTACATTAACGAAAAACTGCCCGCAGCCGCTCAAAAAGCCAACGCGGCCAAAGCAAAATAACCGAACCGCTTTCACCCTGATTAGAGACCCAATTCAGTGCGAGTATTGGCAAACTTATTGCAAAAACCCGCAGGCCGGGCGGTCGATCGACGGGCAATGTCCTAAGATGTAGACAAAAGCCTAAAAGTTGAGGCGCCCCGTATCCAGCGGATGTAATTCGTTCTCAACAGCAAACATAGAGCACCTAAATTAACTCAAAGCGAATGGATTTTGGTATCTCGTTTCTTTCCAACAACCTCATGCTGCCGATCCTAGATTTTTTCTACGGGATCGTGCCAAGCTACGGTTTAGCGATCGTATCTCTGACGCTCGTGATTCGCTTTGCTCTTTATCCTCTCAACGCAGGCTCTCTTCGCAATATGCGACGCATGAAAGTAGCGCAGCCGTTGATGAAAGAGCGAGTAGATCAAATTCAAAAACTCTATAAAGAAAATCCTGCCAAACAGCAGGAGGAAATGAGCAAGGTATACAAAGAATTTGGCAATCCTTTAGCGGGATGCTTCCCGTTGGTGCTGCAAATGCCAGTGCTGTTTGCACTGTTTGCAACGCTCAGAGGTTCGCCATTTTCTGACATAAATTACAGCGTCAACGTTCAAGTTTTGCCCAAAGAACAAATCGAAGCTGTTCAACCGCAAGCTTTTGCTACACCGCCCCAAAATATTTACGTCACAGGTACTTTTCATGCTCCAGTTGTGGGCGTGATTCCAGGCGGCGACAAACTCGCAGTCGGCGACACAACCAAAATTGATTTTCAAACCCCAGAGGGCAAAGCTCTCCAAGCCTTAGCGGCTGAAAAAAAGAGCGAAATAGATTTTGTTCCTAGCTGGAAAATCATCAAAGGCGAAGAATTCGTCAAGGTAGACGAACAGGGCAACATTGTGGCTTTAGCGCCCGGTGAAGCCACAGTTCAAGGCACAATCCCTGGATTGGCTACTAACAAAGGATTCCTGTTTATCGAAGCTCTCGGCCGCGTTGGCGCGATCGACCCAGACGGTAAAATCCACTGGGATATTTTGGTGATGATCCTGGGCTTCGGCATCAGTTTGTATATCAACCAAACTCTTTCGGGACAAGCACAAGGGCCAAACGACAATCCCCAACAGGCTACAATCAACAAACTGACGCCTGTCATATTTTCGGGGATGTTTTTGTTCTTCCCGCTGCCCGCTGGCGTGTTGATGTATATGCTGATTGCTAACATCTTCCAAACAGTTCAATCGTTTATTTTGTCCAAAGAACCGCTGCCCGAAAACCTCCAAAAAATCGTGGACGAAGCAGAGGCGAAAACCCAAAAAGAACAGGGATTAGATGCACTTCCCTTTGAACCCAAGCGTTCTAAGAAAAAGGCTTGATTTTAACAAAAATGAAAGAATCTCAAATGCAGGGCGGACAGCAATGGTTAGAAGAATTGCTACAACTGTCCGCAATTCCATCAAACGTGGTAAGCCAACAGCAAGATGATTGCTATTGGATGACGATCGATCAAAGTAATCTGACTCCAGAACAAATTGCGATCTTAGTCGGGCCAGACGGTAATGTACTAGATGCCATTCAGTACCTCTGCAACACGGTTGCGAACATAGCTCACGAATCAGATGAACCGATTGCTTATACAGTCGAACTGAACGGCTATCGCATCCGCCGCCAAGAGGAATTGCGATCGATGGCAGAGTACGCAGCAGAGCAAGCGCGATCGACGGGAGTTGAAGTTGAACTCAAATCGCTGTCTTCGGCAGAACGCCGCCAAGTCCACAGCTTTTTGAGCGAATGTGAGGATATAGAAACTTACAGTCAAGGACAAGATGCCGATCGGCGTTTGGTAGTGCGGCGGCGCTGACGTTCATTCAGTTGATAGTTGACAGCGACCTCTACCTAGAAGGAAGAGGATTCGAGTAATGAATAGTCTGATTTTAATTTATCCCGATCAGGCTTCCGGCTTTAAACCAATTCTTTCTGGGAAAAAAGGAAAAAGGAAAAAGGAAAAAGCCAAAAATTAGCTATTCCTTTTGACTTTTGCCTTGAGACGACGAGAATAAAACGGCAAAAGATGATTATGGAGACAATTTATATCCCTCATCTACTCACAAAAACCGAGCGGAAAGAGGTCATTGATTTTGAAGAAATTATCCCCGATTTAGAAACTCTTACTCCGGTGCGGGGGCGACTGCAAGTTACTCACCAAGGGAATTTCCTTGAGGTGAAGGCGAAAGCAGAAACAATTGTCACTCTCACCTGCCACAGATGCTTGAAACAATACAATCACCGTTTGAGACTCCAATCATCTGAAATAATTTGGCTCGAAGAAAAACCGAATCAGCATGATGCAAGTTCAGGAGAATTTGAAATTGATTTAGAAAATTTGGTGGAAAATTTGTCGCCTACCGACTCTTTTTCTCCAAGTGATTGGGTGTATCAGCAACTGTGTTTGGAACTGCCACACAAACAGCTATGCGATACTAAATGTCCGGGAATAGATTTCAATGAGGATGCAGAGACAGAAAGCTCAGAAACAATCTCTGACAGTCGCTGGGCATCTTTGGCAGCACTTAAACGGCAATTGCCTTAGTCAGTTGTCATTAGTCAGTTGTCATTAGCTAATGAGGTATTTCAGTTTTGCTTTTACACGCGAGTGCGAACGTCCCCGATCGCACTCAAACAAAAAATATTTTTACTCTCCGAAACAAATGCTTTCATAGCTACCCACTAACGAACGGTGGAATAACGAGTGCAAAAAAATAACACCACCTAGCAACCGATGACTAATAACTAATGACGTTTCCGAGCGGGGACTAATGACTAATGACTAATGACTAATAACGGAAAACGAGCAGGGATAGCACTAATAACTAATAACTAATAACTAATAACTAATAACTAATGACTACTGACTACTGACTAATGACTACTGACTACTGACTCTTGACTAATAACTAATGACTATTTTTAGCGACGAGTTTGAACTGCTGCTACGATCGCGCTACCCCCTAATTTACATTCCCACACGGGAAGAAGAGCGCGTCGAAGTGGCGATCGCCCAATGTGCCAAAAAACAAGGTGCTCGCGCCGTCTACATCTGGGATTTTGTTGACGGCTACCAAGGCAATCCCAACGATGCCGGTTTTGGCAAACGCAACCCACTACAAGCTTTAGAATTTCTCGAAAAATTGCCCGCATCCGCGCCAGCGATCTTTATTTTGCGAGACTTTCAGCGGTTTTTAGAAGATGTTTCAATTTCCCGCAAGCTGCGGAATTTGGCGAGACTCCTCAAATCGATGCCCAAAAATATTGTCATCGTATCTCCGATTACTTCGATCCCAGAAGACCTTAGCGAAGTAATCACAGTGTTGGAGTTTCCCCTGCCTGCGGCGGCGGAAATCAAAATTGAGGTGGAAAGACTGTTAGGAGCTACCGGACAAGCCATAGAAGGGCGTTTGCTGGACGAAACGGTGCGCTCCTGTCAAGGGCTGTCGATCGAACGAATTCGCCGAGTTTTGGCAAAGGCGATCGCCACCAGAGGCGAACTCCATCCCGACGACGCGGAACTAATTTTAGAAGAAAAACGCCAAACAATCCGCCAAACTCAAATTCTCGACTTTTACCCAGCCCGCGAAAACATCTCCGATATCGGCGGTTTGGACAATCTCAAAGAATGGCTGCTGCGGCGCGGCGGTGCTTTTTCCGATCGCGCCCGCCAATACGGTTTGCCGCATCCCAGAGGTTTGTTGCTAGTCGGAATTCAAGGCACCGGCAAATCCTTAACTGCAAAGGCGATCGCCCACCACTGGCATTTACCCTTGCTACGGTTGGATGTCGGGCGCTTGTTTGCCGGGTTAGTCGGGGAATCGGAATCCCGTACCAGACAAATGATTCAACTAGCGGAAGCTTTAGCGCCTTGCGTGCTGTGGATTGACGAGATTGACAAAGCTTTTTCGGGATTAGACGGTAAAAGCGATTCCGGGACAACCAGCCGCGTGTTCGGGACTTTTATTACTTGGTTAGGCGAAAAAACTTCGCCAGTTTTTGTCGTCGCCACAGCCAACAATATCCAGTCTTTGCCGCCGGAAATGCTGAGAAAAGGTAGGTTTGACGAAATATTTTTTGTGGGTTTGCCGAGTCAGGAGGAACGGCGGGCGATTTTTGAGGTACATTTGTTGCGGTTGCGATCGCACATCATCAAAAATTACGATTTAGAGCGCTTGGCTTACGAAACTCCCGATTTTTCAGGAGCGGAAATCGAGCAAACTTTGATTGAAGCAATGCACATTGGGTTTAGCCAAAATCGAGATTTCACCACAGATGATATTTTAGAATCAGCTAGTCAGATGGTGCCGTTGGCCAGAACAGCTCAAGAACAAATTCAGTTTCTCCAAGATTGGGCTGCTGCTGGGAAAGCTCGCCTTGCTTCCAGATACGACAGTTTGAGCCGCCGGATTCAAGGATAGTCGATCGAAGACATTGTGCAGAAAGTATTCGGCATTCGATCGAAGCTGAAATTTTCCTCCCAGAGTCTATCCCGCCCAGCCCAAATTTCCCGATTCCCGATTTTCCCGATTCCGTCTTCCTTCTTCCTTCTTCCTTCTTCCTTCTTCCTGATGACTACTGACTACTGACTACTGACTTCTTCCGTCTTCCTTCTTCCTTCTTCCTTCTTCCTTCTTCCTTCTTCCTTCTTCCTTCTTCCTTCTTCCTTCTTCCTTTTTCAATTTATGAACAGTGTATATAGCGTCTTCAAATTTTTAGTGGGTTTTCTGCTAGCGATCGTCCTAATGGCAGGCGCTAGCGTGGCGGCTGCACTTTACTTTGCCGCTAAGCTGAGCACAACCCCCGAAAGACCGATTTTTTCCAACGACAAAACAGCAGTTCAGATTGCCGGCACTGGGGCGAAGTCAACAGGCCAGGCTAGCCCAGTTTCTACGTCTGATGATGCTGCGTCTAGCGATGCCCCGTCTCCTAAACCCCTGGAACCGGGAGCTTACCGTGCTCTAGTGACTCAGCCGATCGGCTTAATTCTGCGGGATAGTGGCAATCGAGACTCGAACCGTATTGGCGGTGTTGGTTACAAGGAAAAAGTTGTAGTTTTGGAAGATTCGCCGGACAAAGAGTGGCAACGAATTCGAGTTGAGGATGGCAATCGCGAAGGTTGGGTGAAGGGCGGCAATACCGAAAAAGTTGAGGGCGAATAGGACTTCAGGCTCAAATTATGTCCTGCAAAATAACCATTATCGGTTTGTATTGACAACTTCAGTCCTCTGAGTTTTACTAGACTTGAATTGCCAGCATTCGCAAAATATCTGGAAAAGCATCTGCGTTAATCTGCGTTGATCTGCCTTAATCTGCACTTGGTCGATCGATCAAAAATTTATGCAATCAGTCTCATGTTAATCTCCGGCTTCAAAAATCCATTATCACATTTTATCCTAAAAGTCAAGTTAAATTTATTTACGATATTGGGAATTACAATCTGAGACGCTGAGACTGTGGGTGTGATCGCCCCAGCAAAATCCTAAATTCGACATAAAAGCCCAGCAGAGAAAGGGTTTTAATAGCTAAAACTTGACAGGGAAACGGAAAGATACATAATTTAAACTTATGTTATCAATAAGAGTATGTTAAGAAACTTAGCAAAATTTTAAGCTTAGTTGCAAAACTGAAGGGTTTCTCACCGCAGTAGAAGCAAGAGTGGTAGCTTTGATCACAAGATCTAAGTTTTAAGCCATAAAAAATATGTACGACAAACGTCCCGATCGAGATTTGGCGACTGCTGCTGTAACTGCGGCTTTAGGAGCTGGGGTGGTCACTTCTTTTGCAGTCAGTAGAGGACAAAACCCGCTGGTAGCCTTGGGAATTACTGTTTTTGCAGCGGGAGTAGCTTTGATTTGCGATCGGTTTGGCTTAATTTAAGTGAATGTCCCATTTTTACAGATTAGTTAACCAATAAAATCCCCATCCTGTTTGCAACGAGCAAGGGTGGGGATTTTTAGTCGATCGTCAATCATTAATATTTTTATATAAATAAATTAATTTTTAGCGAATAATACGCAAAAACTGTTGATTTTTTTCTCATGAAGGCTAAGATGTGGCTGCAAACTATTTTTCTGACACTCGCGTCTTGCTAAACAGCGATGCTATCTTGGTTGTTGCCTGTAATTATTTTTGAAGGTAATTTTTTTTCAGAAACGGGTGCTTCGTGCAAACAGGTAAACATTAGCCTTGATAGCTCCTGGGCGGCTCACAGCTCAGCTTGAGTTTGCTCGTACATCACAGCCACAAACAATTTCACACTAAAAATTTATGGAATCCCTCGCCTACCTCGAACTTGCTCTTGTTTGCGAAGCACCCGCAGAGTCGAAAATTTTTGATGGGCTAAAGTGGCAAAATCGATCGAGTCACACTTATGTTCGTTTGTTATCTCTGGCTTTGATGCTGTCGGTTTTAAGTGCGGCCGGTTCGGCTTTTGCTCAAATAGATCCTGTTAGTCCAGATGTGCGCTCTGTTCAAGACAGGTTGCGGGATCTTGGTTATTTTCCCCGCTCTTCCACTGGTCAGCTCGGCCCAGTAACTAGACAAGCTCTGACTAACTTTCAACGAGACTATCAACTGTCACTGACTGGTCAGCCCGATCGAGCTACGGCGATCGCTCTCAACAGTTTAGCCCAGGACGATCGACCTTTTAAAACTACTTATACAAACTATAGCTATACCGAGCTCAGTTTTGGAGACACCGGTGCAGAGGTTTCGGCCCTCCAGCGCAGGTTGCGGCAGCTAGGCTACTTCAACACTCATCCCACAGGAAATTTTCGCGAAGTTACTGTCCGTGCGGTGAGATATTTCCAGCGAATTAATGAGCTGCGGGTGACTGGAGTTGCTGATAGGCAAACTTTAGCTTTGCTGTTTGGCTCCATCGGGCCGATTCCGCCCGCTACGCCTCCGGGGAATATTGCGGGAAATGGTGGTTGCAAGGGGCTGCGGTTCGGCGACAGAGGGGCGACGGTAGACTTGATCCAGCGGCAGTTAAAAGCTTTAGGCTATTTTGAAGGTGGCGTTGACGGCAAGTATCGGGAACGCACTCTCTACGCTGTAACTCGTTTTCAGCAAGATTTCAATCTGGTTTCTGACGGCTGCGCTGATACTGCTACTTTGACGGCTATCGATGCCCAGATGAGGGCTAATCAAATTACCTCATATCCTGGGGAAAATGACGAGCAGAGTAATGCTGGAGATTTTCTGGAGTTGGGCGACAGAGGCCGAGAAGTAGAATTTGTGCAGAGGCGGCTGCAACAATTGGGTTATTACAGAAGCCAGATTCACGGTTGGTTCGATCGACCAACTCAACAAGCTTTGATCCGGTTTCAGAGAGATTGCGGGATGTTCGGGACAGGGCGGGTGGATCGCAGCACTCGATCGGCTTTGCGAGAAGGCAACAGGCAGGCAGCAAAGGCGCAGCAGCCAGTCGCAACGGGTATCCGGCGGGGTGATACAGGGCCTGCTGTCCTACAGCTTCAATCAGCGCTCAGAAGTCTGGGTAAAAATCCCGGCCCGGTGAACGGAGTATTTGGAGCCGAGACTGAATGGGCGGTGCTGTCGTTTCAGCAGGAACGCAATTTGTCGCCGGCGACGGGTATTGCCACTCCGGCAACTTTGGCGGAGCTCCAAAACGGATTGGCTCGACGGTTGGCTGTTCCTGCTGTTCCGATTAGCAGCACTGTCAATTCTCGATCGAGCATTCAGCAATTACAAACGCGACTGCAAGGTCTCGGCTTTTACACAGGCTCAGTCAGCGGAGTTTTTGATGCTCCGACGAGAGACGCGCTTGATCGAGCTCAGCGCAGTTACGGCGTTAGCAGTGACGATTTGTTGAGCCAAACTTTTTAAGGACTTGCGGACGCTACATCAAACAAATCGGGTTTCTCACTTCCGAGTCATTCGTGAAATGATGTATTTTCCTTGAAAAACCGGTTTCGGCGTAACTGCGATCGCACTTGCGCCGATTTTTTTTGTTAATTATTGTAACAATCTGTACTTGAAACGCGAAAATAGTGTATATTCACTCGATTGAATCCAGAGCGTTGTGACCGTTTTCGGCGATCGACTTCGGACAAGACCAATTGCTGGAAACCAAAGACGGCCATCCCATCCGCAAAGCTTCATGGCACACCGTATGAATGGTTAGCTGGCAGTCTAGCAGGTGCAATCCAGACTTTTCAGATTGCTTCATGCCAATTTTTAAGATCGAATCGTTGTTAAACTCGATCGTTCTGTTGCACTGAACGCAGACTAAGTGATGGTGGTGGTGCGGATAAGGTTGGTTTATTTCATAGTGTTTGTGACCTTCTGCTAGTTCTAGTTCGCGGAGCAGGCTCATCCTTGCCATTAACTTCAAAGTTCGGTAAATGGTGGACAAGCTAATGTTTTCCCCCCGATTTTTCAACAAAGTATACAAATCCTCGGCGCTCAGGTGATTGCCTTTGGGGAGGTTCTGAAATACGTGCAAGATGGTTTCCCGTTGGGGAGTCATCCGCCAGCCTTTGTCATTGAGTTCGGATTTGAATGAAGACGCGGTGTAAAGTGCCATTATGACCCTCTCAAGAAAGTCTGCCTATTGACAATCATACACAACGATCGAGATATTGTGCAAATATCGAAGCTAGTTGAAAAAAGGTTGAGGAAAAAATTTATTTTTTGATATTTTTAGATCGTAAACAGGCCCGAAAGCCCCAGACAGAAGACAGAGAAATCGTTGAGAAGTAGAAATCAATACTTCTGCTTTCCGCCTTCTATCTAAATTCAGAAACCGACAGTAGATGCACACCCATTAATTTAATTCAGAGACTCCAGATAGTCACGGACGCGGTTGCGGCGCTTCGGTTGACGGAGTTTTTGCAAAGCTTTGGCTTCAATTTGGCGGACTCGCTCGCGGGACAAGTCGAGAGCACGACCGATTTCTGCCAGAGAGTAGGGGTGTCCGTCACCCAAACCAAAGCGCATCAGAATTACATCTCGTTCGCGGCTGGTCAAATCTGCCAACAGTTGCTGCAAGTCGCGGTGCAGAGCTTCTCGCATCAGCATTTCTTCTGGGGAGATGCTGTCGGTTTCGAGCAAGTCGCCCAATTCTGTATCTTTTTCGTTGCCCACTTTAGTTTCCAGAGAAACAGAGCGGGGGACTCGCAGCAATACTTCCCGAACTTGGGCGGCGGTCATGTCCAACTCAACGCCGATATCTTCGATCGTAGCTGTCCGACCTTTTTCTTGAGAAATTTTGCGCTGGGCTTTCTTGATTTTATTAAGTTTTTCGGTGATGTGAACCGGGAGGCGAATGGTACGGCTTTGAGTTGCGATCGCCCGCGTGATTCCCTGCCGAATCCACCAGTAGGCATAGGTACTAAACCGATAGCCCCGCGTCGGATCGAATTTTTCGACAGCTCGTTCCAGTCCGAGAGTACCTTCTTGTATTAAATCGAGCAATTCTAAACCGCGATTTTGATATTTTTTTGCCACCGAAACTACCAGGCGCAGGTTCGCCTTAATCATGTGGTCTTTTGCTTCAACGCCTTCAGATTGAATTCTTTCGATTTCCTCCACCGTCATCTCTGCCAACTCAGCCCAATGGCGCTTGCCTTCGGCCATAATTCGCTTGAGTTCTGGCACGTCACTGACACCGGCGGTTAATGCCCAGCGTTCTAGGGAAGGTTTGTGTCCCAACTGTGCAGACAGCCGATCGCGCACTTGAATTAAATGTACGAAGCTTTGAATCAGCCCTTCTTCCTGAGAAGCGACGGTGTTGCGCAATTCCATCAATTTGATGTAGCGCTGAACTTTTTGAGCTTCAGAAACTTCTTCGTCTCTACCCAAGAGACGAACCCGACCGATTTCTTGTAAGTACAGGCGCACTAAATCTGTAGTGCGGCGGTTAGCATTTTTTTGCAATTTGGATGCTGTGTCTGCATCTTCAGTCTCTGCTGCATCTTGGTCGATGGGTTCGTCTCCAGCTTCTTCAGCATCTTCATCCAACACATCTACATCTTGCAAGGGATTCACTCGCAGTTGTTCGTCGAATTCAGCTTGAGCGTAAAAAGAGGTGGCTGGCATAGTGATTTTCTCAATTGCTTTTGGTGAAAAGATGCTACGCTTAGCGGTTATTTATAATTATGATGCCCACTTTGTTAAGAAGAAGCATCGCCGCTGTTTGTTTCTTGACTAACTTTCCTGACTTTGTGCTGTTGTTCGATCGAGCTTTTGCTGCCCCACTTGTTTTACCAAGATTCGGGAAAACGCTAAGAACTTTCTGATGTAACAGGTTGAAGGCCCGAAAAGTGCGTTGTACTTCTTTGTTTCTGTAGCTAGTATAGATAGTGACTGGCTAAAAACAAGTGACGTTCGTCAGAAGTTAAGTTAATCTTCATCACCAATAACCTGGTTCCCGATCACTTCGGAAAAATAGGTATTTTTTTAATAAAACTTTACATAATTCGGCGATCTTGATTAAATACTGGCAGTTTGCGGAACTTGAATCCGTTGCCGGTTATGAACTTCAGAGTTTTTACAGTTCGCATTACCGAAGCTCGCGCCTGACGTAAAAACCGGGTTTCTCGACAAAAATTCTGGATTTAAACCCAGAATTTGAGGAAGAAACCCGGTTTCTCAATATTTTTGGAGTAAGTATGGAGTTTGATGGGGCGCGAGGCCGATATTTTTTTGCTGTTTGCCGTGGCTTCCCGGTTAACTTTACCTCAGAGCGCCAGCAATTGAGAATGGTTCTCTATCGCGTGAGTTAACTCCAATTAAAATTGCTAGCGTGGGTAAAGCTTCATCAATTCCCTCACTTGTTCGGCGTGATACGAACTGCGAGTTAAGGGAGAAGCGACAACTTGCAAGAATCCCAAAGATTCGCCAAACTCTCTCCAAGCATCAAACTGTTCTGGCGGTACAAAGCTTTCTACGTTCAAGTGCTTTTGAGTCGGTTGTAGATACTGTCCAACTGTCAAAATATCGCAGCCAACAGCCCGCAAGTCCTGCATCGCCTCCCGAATTTCGGCGTCTGTTTCTCCTAATCCCACCATGATCCCGGATTTGGTATAAACCGCTGGTGCGATTTCCCGGCTGCGCTGCAAAAGTTCCAGGGTGCGATCGTACTTTCCTTGTGGTCGCACCTTGCGGTAAAGTCGCTTTACGGTTTCAGTATTGTGATTCAGTACATCGGGCTTGGCTGCGAGAATAATTTCTAAAGCTTGCCAGTTGCCACACAAGTCGGGAATCAAAACTTCTATAGTTGTATCGGGCATTGTCGATCGCACCGCTTGAATGCACTCGACAAACTGAGATGCGCCCCCATCCGGCAAATCATCCCGGTTAACAGAGGTAATCACGACGTGGTTGAGTTTGAGTCGCTGCACCGCCTGCGCTAATCTTTCTGGTTCCGTCGGATCTAAAGCTTGGGGCTTTTTCTCAAAATCGATATCGCAGTAAGGACAGGCACGGGTACAAGCCGGGCCCATAATCAAAAATGTGGCAGTACCTGCGCTGAAGCATTCGCCGATGTTGGGACACGAAGCCTCTTCGCAAACCGTATTCAGGGATAAATCCCGCAAAATTTCTTTAACATTGCCGACGCGCTCCCACTGAGGGGCTTTAACTCGCAACCACTGGGGCTTAACCGTCACGTCTGTCTCCGCCTGAGTAATGTTTTACAAAACATTATATACGAGCTGGCTAAGTTTTTACCTGAGTGATATGCTAAAAGTAGATTGACTAAATTCGGGATGTAGCGCAGCTTGGTAGCGCACCTCGTTCGGGACGAGGGGGTCGCAGGTTCAAATCCTGTCATCCCGATTTTCAAATTAAATCGGATATTCCGCAGCAACTGAGTTTGTTTTAGCTTGGTTTGGGCGATCGCGAGGCGTTCTATACTTATGGTGGGGCTGAAATTGGCGATCGGGCTGTTAATCCCCCTTGACCCTAAAAATTAACTATAACCGTTATTTTTGCAAAGCAATGTAGAGAATAATGTGTCAAGAATCAGAGCAGCAGTAGAAAGTAGAGAGCAAGTCTGAATATTCTCCCTTTGTTGAGATTCGGGACAGGGTTTGATTGTATTTACTCGATTCGGTGCTTATAAATTTTACCAAGGTTTG
Source organism: Microcoleus sp. A2-C3 (assembly GCF_036706065.1). Taxonomy (NCBI): domain Bacteria; kingdom Bacillati; phylum Cyanobacteriota; class Cyanophyceae; order Oscillatoriales; family Microcoleaceae; genus Microcoleus; species Microcoleus sp. A2-C3. The sequence continues at coordinate 48,443 of NZ_JAUBVX010000040.1, forward strand.
AAACCAGAGGCAAGTAAAAACACTGCCCTAATATTTTTTAACGATTCCTTAATCAATATTTACACCTTGAGGTAGATGTATTAATAGCTGAATAGGCTTAGATTTAATAATCTATATTATAGTAATTCTGAAATTAATTCAAAAATCGGAGGATATTCTAGTGAAAAGAAGTGGCAAAACCTTCGGCTCCTGCTCTCGCTGCGAAACAGTACCCGAAAAAATAGAGGGCAGCGGAGGTTTATACCTGTGGTTTCCAGTATCGCATACGCTGAACAAATTTATTTCTGCACTGGCAAAGACTAAACTTGAATTCCAGCTTGTAGAAGAGAGCAAGTGTTTGTATGTGATCCTTCATGACATAGGAAAAGAAAAGTTTAGCGCCCTAGCATCATCGGTTCTGACAAATCAAGAGTTGAAAGAGACAAAAGTTTTGTGGATGCGCGAAGCTGAACAACCAAAATTTAGCGATTTTTATCGCAGCACTTCCTTAGACTCGTTTATTAACTTCAGCAAGTCTGATTGGCTGTTAGATTTATTGTCCGAAGAACGCATTACTACACATTTTCAGCCGATTGTTCATACCTCAGATACTTCTAAAATTTTTGCCCACGAAGCCCTACTCCGAGGAATTGACGAGCAAGGAAACTTAATTTATCCGGGTCGGATTTTTGCCCAAGCAGAATCAGCAGGCCTACTTTTTCAACTAGATGTTTTAGCCCGGACTCGCGCTATCCGCGAAGCCCATGTTTACGACATCAAAGAACTACTTTTTATTAATTTTTCTCCAACTTCAGTTTACGATCCCGCTACGTGCCTGCGAAGAACAGTACAGGCTATTGATGAAGCGGGAATTCCTCACAGCAATATTGTTTTTGAAGTAGCGGAATCTCAGCACCCCCCTGATATCGATCACTTGATAAATATTCTGAGGTTTTACCGAGAGGCGGGATTTTTAATTGCCCTGGACGATTTTGGCAGCGGTTCTTCTAATCTAAATTTGATGCACCAGTTGCGTCCCGATTTTATTAAGTTAGATATGCAATTGATTCGCAACGTCCATCAAGATTATTATAAGGCACTAATTACTGAAAAAATGTTAGAAATTGCCGTTCAATTAGAGATTAAAACTGTGGCTGAAGGTGTGGAAACGGTCGAGGAATTAGATTGGGTTCGGGAACGAGGAGCCAATTTTGTTCAAGGTTATTTGATTGCTAAGCCGACTTCTCCGCCCATAACAAATACTAGCTATATTGGTGGAGTACAAGCTGTTTCTTTGTCTGATTAAAATGTTTGTAGTTGCGTTGGTTTTTGTGCAACTGCAAACGAGTCTTTTAAACGCTCAAATTGCGCCGCAAAAAGCTTTCCAGAGATTCCATTCTCATGCCGTAGATTGATTCCAGATTTTGCACTTCTTCGGGAGTGCAGAAAAACTCATTAGCCAGCAATACCCGCAAAGTTCCTAAGCCTTTTTGAGCTTGAGGATTCAACAAGCCCAAGGCATTTCGCAATCCGTCAAACACAACCAAGGGCGGGTTAATTACCAGAGGTTCGCGATTGAACAAGCGTCCGAAAATGCGAGCAATGTCGTCTCTGCTCAGAACATCCGGGCCGCCGACTGGTAAAATTTGGTTGCGCGCGCCTTCAGTAGTTGGTGAGTCTACGGCAATTTTTGCCAAGTCGTCGGTACTGACAACAGAGGTGCGGTTTTTGCCGTCGCCAATCAGCAGGTAAAGTCCGGTTTCTCTAAATCTTTCGGCCAGTGGCAGCAGGCTCGAAGCGAAACCGGCAGGCCGCAAAATGGTATAATTTAATCCGCTGTTTTGCAGGTATTTTTCGACTTCTCGCTTGGCTTTGAATACTGCCGAATCTTCGTATCCGCGATCGACTCCCAGTACAGAAATAAAGACAAAATGCTCAACTCCGGCTTCTTTGGCGCAGTCGATTAGTTCTATATTGGCGCGGTAGTGTACTGCTTGAACGTCGCCGCCGGTGCCGTGGGTGCTGATGATGTACTGCACTCCTTGGCAAGCTTTTTTGATGTCTTTGTCTTGTTTCAAATCACCGATAAAAATTTCTGCGCCTCGATTTTCTAGTTCCGAGTAGCGAGAACTGAGGCGGACAAATGCGCGGACAGGCTTTTGTTGATGTCTGATTTCTCGTACTATTCGGCGGCCTAGTGCGCCTGTTGCTCCAGTTACTAAGAACATAATTTTTTGGGGTTGGTTGTTATAAGCGAAGGAAGTTCGACAGCGGATTTTGTAACGGATTTAACGGATTGAAGAAGTAATTTTCTGCAAGGGGTTTTAGAAACCAGGTTTCTTGAATTTATGGTTGCTAAACCTAAGATTTACGGTATAAACCGGGTTTCTTTTGCAAAGCATCGCCTAGGATTCTAGAAAGAAAACCAGTTTTTTAAATTTCTGGTTGTTAAACCTAGGATTTCTGGTATAAACCGGGTTTCTTTTGCCTTATTTTTATTTATAACTCACAATTCAAATCTCGACAATTACGGGGGTGTGGTCGCTGGGTTTGACTAATTTTCTGGGAGCAATATCTATTGTACAGCTTTTTGCTTTTTCGTAGAGGGCAGGGCTGAGATAATGGTGGTCTATTCTCCAGCCGTTGTTGCGGGGAAATGAGGCGGCGCGATAGTCCCACCAGCTATAATGTCCGCCTTCTGAGGTGAATTTGCGAAAGGGGTCGTTTAATCCTAATTCGGTGATTTCTGTTAGTGCTTGGCGTTCGGCTACTGATAGGCCAGCGGAGTTTGCAGCAGCTTTGGGATTATGAATATCTCGATCGCCCGGTACGATATTGAAGTCACCGCAAATGCACAGGTTTGGCGATTTGTCTAGTGCTATTTTGAGGTATTCTTGCAGCAGTTTGAGCCAATGTAGTTTGTATTCATATTTCTCTGAACCCACTTCGGAACCGTTGGGAACGTAGACGGAGATGATGCAAATATCGTCGATAACCCCGGCTATGAGGCGCTTTTGTTCGTCGAAGCTGCCGACGGTTGCGTCGCCGAGAATGGGCGAAAATCCGGTGCTGATCTGTGACATGGGCGATCGGCTAAAAATAGCTACGCCGTTGTAGGATTTTTGACCGGAAATGTAACAGTTGTAGCCGATGTCGAGGAAGGGTTGCAGGGGAAAGTCTTTGTCTGTGACTTTGGTTTCTTGCAAGCAGAGAATGTCTATTTGGTTGGTTTGTAACCAGTTAGTAACGTGTTCTATGCGAGTGCGAATTGAGTTGACGTTCCAGGTAGCGATTTTCATTATAGTAATCCTAAAGGTTAGGTGAGAGGGAGAGCGATCGCACCTATTTTAAGCTATTTTTTGCCCTGTCAACTCACTTAATTTGATAAATGTAAGCATCTTCTATCCACGTACGATCAACAAAATTATTTGTCAGTCTTGTGCCTGATAAGTTTAAATTCCAATCTTGCTGTAACTGACGTAAGCCCTCAATTAATTCATGTTTGGGGCTGACTGCTACAAGTGCTGTCCAATCGATTTTCAGGTCTGGTTTAACTTGGCGAAAAACTGATAGAATTTCCCCATAAGTTTTCAGGGAGCCTTCGCGATCGTGCAGAGGTGAGGTGAGCATCAGTCGCCATGTTTCCGGTTCTGGTGCGTAGTTCCAGAGAGCAGAATCAACTGATAAATCTGCTGCATTGAGAGCATCTATTAGTCTTTGACCTTCTGCTATTTCTTGACTTAATAATGTTGCTGTAGCCATTGTAAAACTCCGTGAGTCGGATCAGTGATTGCTGAATAAATATCGAGGGCTTTTTGTCGGTTATGTGTTTGATAGCGGCTTTCTTCTGACCAGTCTCTGACCTCTAACCATCGCAATGAAAAATTAGCATCGTTGAGGAGAGACTTTAACTCTTTATCAAGTTTAGAAACTTTAACCAACTTTTCTAAATCGTGGGTGTAACTGTCCATAACAGTTTTTTTGTCAGGAAAATCAAATTCCTGAGTTTGCTTGGCAATGCAAGCCTTTAAAGCGCATTCAATGACATAACCGCTCAGGTAGTAAGCACCTGAATATTTATGATTGTTGAGCAGCACTTCTACTTCTTCCAGTCTAGTGAGTGCTAGGTTCTGTAAATCTTGTCTATTCAAAAGTTTAGCATACCTCCATAAAATTTGACTATTTTAGCTTTAGTTTAGCAGAGCGATAAGTTTATCCGTTTTTGCTTCGGGTTTTGTTTATTATATATTCTCTGATTACTGGCTCGATCGTAAAGTGCGATCGCCCATTTTGCTTGACAGTTTCAATTAATAAACGCCTTCCTAAAGATTGGATGACTTTCAATAACTCTGGCGGTGATAATTCAAGATTAGCTGAAATTTTTGATATTTCAACTGGTGCAGCTTCACTAGCTAACCAGGATATCGCCTGTTGTTCTGATTCGGTTAGGCGATCGCACTACTGGTGCAGCAGAAACTCTAAATCACCTAAAAATAAGGTATCATAGGAGAGAAACTCGGCAACGCTGCCGCCGAATAAATCTTGAATCATAGTTGCAACTATATTTAACCATAGGGGATTGCCTCGGTAAAGATCAATCAGTTGGGAGCATCTCATTTTAGATTTTATAGTGCTGTCCCCGCTCGCGAGCGGGCACGGGCACCGCGCCTACAAAGGACTTGAAGATTGAATTAAGTTTGTTTGCAGGGTTTGCAGTGATGGAGAATTGCGGAGGCTGCGGTAAATAATCTAATCTAATTCGTATTGAATTTGTGGGATAAGTTGGAGAGTTAGGGCGGTTTTGCCAATGCCGGATCAGCCGTATATGCTGATCGCGCGGGTGCGGTTTTCAAAAATCCACTGTTTGAGGGTGATGAGTTCGGATGTGCGGTTATAGAATAGGTTGGGTTCTAGTACATCAGCTAAGTTCAATCGCAGTTTTGGCTGACTGTTGCTAGAGTTTTCCTGATTTTGCTTCTCTAAGTTTGGGGTTTATAAGGATTGAGGATGGCTTCCACAAACCTTGAACTTACCAACTTGTGCATTCTTGCCAAAATGTGATGAAACTATGAAAAACTGCCATCGTTTGTATATCGAAAGTTTGATTGATGTCTTCGCCTAATGTTTCCGAAAGTATATTCCATAATTTCGATGCTACTTTCTTGATATGAACCTGACTCAGATGGCAGTTTTTAGCAATTTATGGGTATTTCTGACGTTGCCAAGTGCCACCTAAAATCGCTTCTGGTACGTGGTTGAAATGCTTTGCTGTGTTGGCCAATACGAATTCATCAGCCCAGTTTAAGACTTCTTGATCATCCATAGGTCGAGGAGGGAGTTTGGTTTTTCTTATTTTATCCTAATTAGATTGTCTCTCTTTGTTGAGGGATGGTCGATCGCCACACACCCTACAGCTACAGTAAATATTGGGTAAGGTGCGTCGCTATTAGATTGTCGCTCTTTGTTGAGGGATTGTCGATCGCCACACACCCTACAGCTACGATTAGAAACGATATCACTTACTTGCTTGCTGTTTCCAATACTGACAAGCGGCATAGGCCAAGGTGACAGCGCCGGTGACGATGGCGGCTTCATCCACCTCAAACTGCGGGTGATGGAGGGGATAGTTGGGTTTGTCAACCAGTCCGACTCCTAGGCGAAACATGGTTCCCGGTGCGTGTTCTAAATACATTGAAAAATCTTCCGCGCCGAGGGATGGTTCTGGTAAAATTTGGACGCGCGATCGCCCTAAAGCTTCTAAAGCCGCAGTTTCGACTAATTGCGTCAGTTTTGGGTCATTTTGGACTCCGGGGACACCGCGCTTGTAGGTGAGTTCGTATTTTGCGCCGTAAGTCGCGCAGACGCTGGAAACAATTTGTTCGATCCAAGCCGGTAGTTTTTCGTGGGTTTCGGGATGGAGCGATCGCACGGTTCCTAATAATTTTACGCGATCGGCAATCACGTTCGGCGCCCGTCCGCCGCTAATTTGCCCGATCGTCAAAACCACAGGCCTCAAAGGATTTTGCGTGCGGCTAATTGCCTGCTGCAAAGTGGTAATTATCTGAGAAGCAATCCAAATTGCGTCGATCGCCTCGTGAGGACGCGCACCGTGGCCGGATTCGCCAATTACAATCAATTCTAGGTCATCTGCCGCCGCCGTCAGTGCCCCGTGGCGGATACCGACACAACCGCCCGCAATCGTCGGAAAAACGTGCACTCCGAGGATACCATCAACATCTTGCATCGCCCCATCTTTAATCATCCATTGAGCGCCTTGGGCAATCTCTTCCGCAGGCTGAAACAAAAAGCGGACATTACCAGGCAATTTTTCTTTTAACTTCGACAAAATCATTGCCGCGCCCAAACCGACTGTAGTGTGGATATCGTGGCCGCAGGCGTGCATCACTCCCTCATTGCGGGAGGCAAATTCTAGGTTAGTACGTTCTTGAATTGGCAAAGCGTCCATATCGGTGCGAATTGCCAGCCACCGGGGCTCGGTGTTGTCAACTTTGAGCTCGCCGAGCACTCCTGTCTTGCCGATTCCTTCTATGGCGCGGACTCCGCTGGAAGCCAGAACACCCGCTACATAGGCGGCGGTTTGATATTCTTGGCCGCTGAGTTCCGGGTGCGAGTGGATGTGGCGGCGAATTTCGATCAAGCGGGGTGCGAGGGTGGCGGCTAGTTCTTGGATGCGGGCAAGAAGCATAGATTATCTTGGGGAGAGCTTTAGTCAACTAGGTTAACGCATATGTTTGGGGGTGAACAGGGTTACAACGCACAAAAGTGCGATTCACGCGCGGGATAGCTGCGCCGCGCGTGCTTTTAGATAGCAATTCTATTTCGTTTGTGAATAATATTTTTTCTCACCGCAGAGAAAAGAGAGAAAAGAGAGAAAAGAGAGAAAAGAGAGAAAAGAGAGTTAGGTAGAAACCCGGCAGAAACGTCTATATTTTAGGTTGAAAGGCTGACTTTTAGGAGGAAACTCTATGATATCACCGCCAAAGTCAGTTCCAGAAATGCTCCGGGAAGAAATTCCTGATGTACCTCAAGGTAAGCAACCGATTCGTTTGCTGTTGTGTGGCGTTCCCAAAGCGGTAGACAGCATCGTTAATCTGTTGCACGTTTTAGGTTTTGCTGAAGTTGGGGAATGGAGCCCGCCTCTACCATCGCCGATAGCGGGTGAGGTAATTCGGATTTTAACCCGTTACTGGAAAGAGTAATCTTGGAGGGCGATCGGATGAATTGAAAAAGTGCGATCGCCCTTTCTGTCTCATTTAGGACTTACCCATAAATACCAAAGAAACCGGGTTTTTCACGACAGTTAAAGGCCCGGATGCAGTATTTCGGTGAAAAACCCGGTTTCTGCCTCCAGGAGTACGCTCGTCAAATTGATACAGCCTTGGCACGGTTGGCGTTGGCGGTGATCGAACAGAAGGAGCCGTTGCTGATTTACGGTATGAAAGGCTAAATATGCAATTCATAAAAACCAGCGTGTACAAAGCTTCTGGATTTTAAAATTATTTATTTCATACCCTGATTAAGCAACGCCCAGAAGGAGCCGTCTTCACGGTTCCGGTTGCAGGAAAGGCACTGCGGAGGTTTTGGGAAGTAGCCAGATTTTTTAAGAGGGTGATGGGGGTGGAGTAGTTGAATCGGAGATATCTTTAATGGGATATTTGCTCTGAATACACTCAGCAAGTAACTTAGCAATTAAAAGATCGTCAGCATCATGGAAAATGCCACAATGAGGTAAGTTTTCTTCTCTATAGTAAATTTCTGATGAGCTTTCTTCAAGAATATATTCTCTGGATTGCTCTATATTAAGAACTGCAAAAGAACCATTGGGTTTACACTGAAAACTTTTTGCTGTCATGTATTTTTTGACTTCTATGACATTTTCTACTTCAGTGTGCATTTTAAAAAAATCAAGCAAATAGACAGACAAATATTTTTCCTCACTTCGTCTTTCAAAAGCAGAACTATTTGGCAATCCATTCTCCAAAGTTGAAGGTTTACAATAGCGCGTAACATTACCCGCTTCGATCTCTTTCATTTTTATACCTATTGATGGATTTTTATGTTTAAATCATTGAGATAATCAATTAGATCTAGAGCATACATCGAACCATTCAGAATAATTCGTTTACTTATATGCGAACTTGGCTTAAAAATAACATAGTCTGAAAAGTAATCTTTTTTGAATCGTAAAGTTATTGAATTATTTCTATCTCTTTCCCATGCTAAATGAAAAATACCATTTTCACTTACTGTTAAGCTACTGGGTTTAGAAATACTTCCAATTGCTTCAACAAATAAAAACATTGTCTTGAACGATTCCAAAGAAACATCATAGTCTTCTTCTGAGTCGCATAATTCTTTTAATTCACGAACACGGTTAAAAAAATAATCATCCTTCAATTTAATAGCCTCGATACCATATTTCAGTATTTCTTCAAAGGTCGATAATTTATCTATTTCATCTATTTTACTTGATTGATTTTTGGGTTTTTCGAGATTATCTGATTTATGTTCTTGAAAAACTATGGGCGGGTTTTTGGTTATAATAGAATATTCGTTCTGAGCGACTTTATCTAATTGAAAAGGGGAGTTCTTCCCTTCTAAAAAAGGGGAGTAAATTTTATAATTAGCAGGATAATAAGTGCTCGATCGCGCCTCAACAAATCGTAAAATGGTAGCACTCACATCGCTATTTATCCTTGACTTAGTGCCAGTCGGACTGTTATCATTTTGATTACTCATCATTAGTTTCATCTTGCTCCTGCATTAATTTTTCAATTTCAGCGGAAATTGGTATTGTTTGATTTGTTTGAGCTTCAAATCTTCTCAGAGCTTCACCTAGAGAGCTTACAAATGATTTTGCTGTAATGTGAGAAGCATTGAGTATCGCTTCTGGTTTTCCATTGCGGTTTAAGAATATGATAATATCATGTTTAGAAACTCCAATAGCAAAATCGTTGAAATAGATACTGTTTAATTCACCAGATTCGATGATCTCTGTCATGGTTGGTTTTTGAGGGTCTTTTGCTGAATCCATTATCTTATCTGTTAGTGTGATTGTCGATCTTCTGAGTTGGGTTGAGGGAACGCAACCAAACACCCACTCATTTACTAATTATGGCATAGTGACACCCCAATTATCAATCTCGCCAAACTTCCCCAACTTCTGCTTTCCCCAACTCACCGAAACCAACCCTCCAACCCCTCTGCATCGACGGCAGGAAATTCGATCACCTCGATCGCCCCGCCGCCGACATCTATTTGCAACTAATCCAGTCGCAATTGTCAAGGTGTTTCACACTTATGACTTGGGCGTATAAGTCGATCGCACTTGCAACTCCTTCAACTGCTTATCATCCACCCCAGCAGGCGCATTCGTCAGCAAACAACCAGCCTGCTGAGTCTTAGGAAACGCAATCACATCGCGAATTGAATCCTCGCCCGCCAACAGCATCACCAACCGATCCAAACCGTAAGCAATACCTCCGTGGGGCGGAGTTCCGTACTCAAACGCATCCAACAAAAAGCCGAACTTATTGTAAGCTTCCTCAGTCGATAAACCGATCGCCTCAAACACCTTTTCCTGAACATCCCGCTGATAAATCCGCAGAGAACCACCGCCCACTTCCGTGCCGTTTAACACCAAGTCATAAGCTTGAGCTCTCGCGGTCTTCAAATCCTGAATATCGTCAGGATGCGGCGCAGTAAACGGGTGGTGGATGGCTTCTAAACGCTTCTCGTCAGCGTTCCATTCAAACATCGGGAAATCCGTCACCCACAGCAGATTCATCTTCTCTTTGTCGATCAATCCCAATTCGTTACCAACAAACAAACGCAATCTATCCAAAGTCTTATTGACAGCATTCGCGTCGGCTGCTGCAAACAACAACAAATGACCTGGTTTCGCACCCGTGCGATCGAGCAATTCCTGTTTTTGCGCTTCCGTCAAATTATCCTTAATTGCGCCGATCGTATCAATTTCGCCATTTTCCCGCACCCGAATAAAAGCCAATCCCTTCGCACCGGCTTCAGTGGCTTCCTTAAACAAATCGCCTTTTTTAATTCGTTCGTTAGAAAAAGCCTCATTCCCCCCCGGAATCGGCAAAGTTTTCACAATTCCGCCCGCAGCAATCGCCCCGGAAAACACCTTAAATCCCGAATCTTTCATCAAATCGGAAACATCGACCAATTCCATACCGAAACGAGTATCCGGTTTGTCACTACCGTAGCGATCCATTGCTTCGGCGTAAGTCAAGCGCGGGAAAGGACGCGGCAATTCTACGCCTTTGACACTTTGGAAAATTTGGCAAACTAAACCTTCGTTTAATTCGAGGATTTCTTCTAAAGACATGAAACTCATTTCCATGTCTAATTGCGTGAATTCCGGCTGTCTGTCGGCGCGCAAATCTTCATCGCGGAAACAGCGGGCAATTTGATAATATCTGTCGAATCCCGAAACCATTAACAATTGTTTGAATAATTGCGGCGACTGCGGCAAAGCGTACCATTCGCCCAAGTTGACGCGGCTGGGAACTAAATAATCTCTGGCACCTTCGGGAGTCGATCGCGTTAAAATCGGTGTTTCAACTTCCATAAAACCGCCGACATCTTCCAGGTAACGGCGCATAGCTTTGACAACTTGGTGGCGAAGCTGCAAGTTGCGACTCATACGATCGCGCCGCAAGTCCAAATAGCGATATTTCAGCCGCAAATCTTCCCGCACATTTTCACTATCCGCCGTGGAAATCTGAAACGGTAACTGCTTGCGTACCGCATTTAACAACTCAATTTCGTCAGCGTAAATTTCTACTTCACCCGTGGGTAATTTGGGGTTGAGGGAATCTTCGGGGCGGCTGGTGACTCTACCGGTAATTTTCACCACGTATTCGCCGCGCAAAGACTCAGCGCCGTGATAGGAGTCGGGGGTGCGTTCAGGATCGCTGACAATTTGCACAATACCCGATCGATCGCGCACATCGAGAAAAATCACCCCGCCATGATCGCGGCGGCGATCCACCCAGCCGTAAAGGGTGACAGTCTCTCCGATGTGTTTGCTTCGCAGTTCACCGCAGTAGTAAGTTCTCATGGGTTGGGAGTTATAGACTAAAAATAAAGCTTTTTAATTATGCAGTATGCCTGAACATGGTGCTGAATGCAAATGCAGGGGCGATCGCCACGGCGGTTTTGGTATTGAGTGCATGAGAGTGCAAGTGCCGAGCCCACCCATAGCCAAATTACAAGCCAAGCTGTTGTATTGGCTGAAGGCTTTCAGTCTTCAGCCGTTACGCTTAACCCCAGTCGCCGAAAAATTGTGCGATCGGCTATTGAAATTACCCGTGTCCAGTTGGCAGCAATATTGAGCTTGGTATACTGAAGGATTCAGGTTTATGTAAAGCTATCATAGCATTAGACTCAAAAAAAATGCTGAGTTCAGAGTCGTTCAAAGTAAATAAACAAGTCTTATCCAAACGACTTAGTTGGCAAGCCAACAAACTTATACCATTTTAGATTTGAGACTTCGGCATCAGCACTCAGTCAAATAATTTTAGATAGTGCTTTTATGTAAAAAATGAATACAATTGAATCGGTTGAACCTTCAGCGCATTGCTAATCAAATTGGGTCTTCTGGGTTTGCGGTGATAAGAAAGACTAATTAGAAAAGCAAGCTAATAGTCGAGCTCGAAAATTGTCAAAATTAACAAATCCATAGGCTTGACGTTTAATCAGTTTGAGACGATTGTTGATTCCCTCCATAACACCACTCGTTGTTCGGTTCAAGAAATAGTTACAAATTCCATCGATATGATTGCGAAGCATGGTTAGGGTATCACTGTAAATTGGTTGTGCTTTCTTAATCCATTCAAGCAGTGATTCTTTCCCCTCTTCCACACTATAGCAATCCTAAATCATTTTCTATGTATAGGTGTACTGATGGATTTTGGGGAAATCAAATTTATGTTCGTTTGTGAAAAACTCAAACAAAAATTTAATTATCTTAAAAGACTTACATAAATACCA